>JAKAGH010000316.1 GCA_021817645.1 Deltaproteobacteria bacterium | reverse complement strand
CGTAAAGGTAACCTTTACCCGCGTACCCGCAAGGGCGCTCAACTCCTGCTCCATCTCCGGGGTATGCCGGTGCTCCAGCACCTTGTAAGGCCTAAAACCCTCGTTGACTTCGCAGAAGGTGATGCCCAACAGGGCCTGCCGGCCGGCGCCGCTCGCCCCGGACTTGCAATCCGCGATCACGGAATCGGGCTGGAGCAGACCGACTTTGGCCAACGGGGCCAGCCCGAGAATCACGCAGGTGGGGTAGCAGCCGGGGTTGCCCACCAGCCGCGTGCCGCGCACCTCTTCCCGGTGCAGTTCCGGCAGGCCGTAAACCGTCTCCGTCAGCAAATTATGGGCAGTATGGGCCTGATACCACTTCTCATAAAGGCCCGCGTCCTTAAAGCGAAAATCCGCGCTCAGGTCCACCACCTTGCAGCCCCGCTCCAGGAAACCGGGGACCATGCTCATGGCGGCCTGATGGGGCACCGCCAGGAAGACCACTTCGGCTTGAGCGGCAATTTCCTCCGGGCCGGAATCGCTGAAAGGAAGATTAACTATCCCCGCCAGGGCCGGAAAGACCTGGTCGAAGGTGCGGCCCGGGTATTCCAGGGAGGTGAGGGCCGCCAGGTCACAGCCCGGATGGCGGGCCAGAAGCCGCACCAGTTCCAGCCCGGCATAGCCGGACGCGCCGATGATCGCCACTTTGATCTTCTGCATGAAGCGCTCCTTGCCCTGTAGGGGCGGACCCGCGTGTCCGCCCTCGGGTGGCGCACACACAGTGCGCCCCTGCTAAATTGCTGGGACTAAAAGGTTAAAGGGGAAAAGGGAAAAGGGTAAGAGCAAGGGATAAACCCTTTTCCCCTTTTCGCCTTTTCCCCTTTTAAGCCGTAGCCGGGTAAAGGCCCAGAGTTTTTCTGGGGATAATTTACCGTTTGGAATACTGGCAGCCGCGGCGGGCGCCCCGGCGTCCGTATTTCTTCCGTTCTTTGATCCGGGGGTCCCGGGTCAGGAAACCGGCCTTTTTCAAGGCGCCCCGGAACTCGGCGTTGAGGGCCACCAGGGCCCGGCTGAGACCATGCCGGATGGCGCCGGCCTGGCCTTCCAACCCGCCGCCCATGACGTTGATGAGGATATCCAGTTCGGGACCGGCGTTGACCACGTTTAACGGCTGGCGCACCAGGTTGCGGGTGGTCTCCATGGGAAAATATTCTTCAAAGGCCCGCTGGTTGACGACGATACGGCCGTTACCGGGCCTTAGGTAGACCCGGGCTATCGCGGACTTGCGTTTGCCGGTCGCCTGGATATTAGCAGCAGATGCGGTCATCAATCCTCCCAAGTTAAAGAAACAGGCTGCTGGGCCTGATGGGGATGTTCGCCCCCGGCGTAGATTTTCAATTTTTTCAGCAGACTCCGGCCCAGGCTGTTCTTAGGCAGCATGCCCCGCACCGCGTGGCGCAGGATCTCTTCCGGTTTCCGCTGCAACATCTGGCGGGCCGTGGTGGTCTTCAACCCCCCGGGGTAACCGGAATGCCGGTAGTAGCACTTCTGGTCCAGCTTCCGACCGGTCAACATTACCTGGGCGGCGTTCACCACCACCACAAAATCCCCCGCGTCCATATGGGGAGTAAAGGTCGCTTTGGTCTTACCCCGGAGAATCATAGCCACGCGGCTGGCCAGGCGACCCAACACCTTTCCCTGGGCATCCACCACATACCACTGCCGGGGGACTTCCAATTTCCGGGCCATATAGCTTTTCATTGAGAAAACTCCCTGATTGATAACCGTATATTTATATCCGGGGCTCCCTAGAGTTGTCAAGGGGGCGGCCAGGATTTTCCTCGCTCACAGCTATTTTACCTGATAGACTTGGACTCTCCAAGAGGCTCCGGCGTTTTTCCCGCTGCGGGCTTATGTTTGATTATCCCTTTGCATTATTCTCGGAATGTGGTAGAAATTTTTGAGAAATTCTGTCAAATTAGAGAAATATATGCCTTACTGTAAACAATGCCAATTAATCCATGGTGAAGAACACCGGTTCTGCCAACGTTGCGGACAATTATTAAAAAGTTCCCAGGCCGGGGCCAGGTCCTGCAACCGTTGCGGGACCCTGACCTATCCCGGGCAAAAATTTTGCACCGAATGCGGTCTGCCTTTGCGAGTGGCCCGGGTAGTCACGGAAGAGGAGCAACCCACGTCCCGGCCCCCTTTATTTTATCCGCGCAATGCTGACCCCCGCAACCGCCGCCCCCGGCGGCGGCCCAAGTTGGCCCTCTATTTCCTGGGCATCATCTTGTTGGTTCTGGGTGGAGTTTATCTGTATGCCCGTCTGCCCCGGCCGCCGATTACCTCCCGAACCTCCACGATCACCGCTCCCCAGGACGATATGCGCCGGGAAGTGGAAAAGCTGGCGGAAAAAATCCGCTCCGCCCACCTCAACAAGGATATCAACAAGTGGCTCAGTTGCTACCATTCCTCCTATCCTCAATTGGGGCGGCTGGAAAGCCAGATCCTGGAGCTGTGGAAAAATTATGATGTCCGGGAAGTATCCTACCGCATCTCTAATGTGCAGCGCCAGGACGACCGCCATGCCAGCGCCGATCTGGTGTGGAATATTCAGGTTTGGGACCACAACACTCACGACTATACCCTGCTCCGGCCCAGCTACAAGGTCATGCTGGAGAAAACCGACGGCGACTGGAAGATCCGGGATAGCAAAGAAGAGGTAGGGGGACCTTCTTAAGGTGAAAACCGTGGCTGTACAAAAACTTCGCTGGATGCAGCTGGCGGGAATATGCCTGGTCTTGATGCTGGCCGGCTGCGCACCCAGGATTTATGAGACTCCCTATACCCCGCCCCCGCTGCCGCCCAAACCGGCGCCAACCCCCGCGGTCAGCCGCGAGGTTTTCTACGTCGCCGTCAACCGCCTCAATCTCCGGGGCTGCGCCGGCATGGATTGCCCCAAAATTTCCGTGCTGGAACAGAATGAAGTCGTGGAAAAGCTGGGGGAAATGGACGACTGGTACGAAGTCATGGTCAAGCGGGACGGCCGCCGGGGTTGGGTCACCTCCCGCTATCTCTCCCGGGAACCGGTGCCCCCCACGCCCGAAGCGCCGCCGCCACCCGCAGTAGCGCCGGCCCCGCCGACGGAACCGTACCCGGCCCCGCCGCCAGCGGTGGAAAAACCCGCGCCGCCTCCGCCGATCAAGCCGCCGGTAGTGGAGAAACCTAAGCCAGTCAAGCCCGGCGAAGCGCCTCCGCCTCCGAAAAAGAAACCGGAGGAAGCCAAGCCCGCCAAGCCCGGGGAAGTTCCTACCGCCCCCAAACCGGCCAAACCGGCCAAGCCCGGGGAAGAGCCTGCCCGCAAGCCGGCTCCGGTAGAGAAACCTGCGCCGCCCGCGGTAAAGCCAGCCGCACCGGTGGAGAAGAAACCTGCTCCTCCCGCTGAGAAGCCTGCGCCTCCCCCCGCGGAGCCGGAGCAGCCCAAGAAGATTCGGATTATGTAGAGAAGCGGTCAGCTTCCAGCTTAGAAACAAAACAAAAAGGAACCGCGTTACCAAGGTAACGCGGTTTCTTTTTTTCTTTAATTTTTATTATTTTTTTTTACTGAACAGCCGACCGCTTCTTTACTTCCCCCACTCTACCAGGGTCGCGCCCCAGGTAGCGCCCGCGCCGAA
>JAKAGH010000315.1 GCA_021817645.1 Deltaproteobacteria bacterium | reverse complement strand
ATCTTGCTCCACCTGGTCGCCCCGGTGGAGCTCCCCCACCGCTTTGCAGTCATAGCCGGGGCATTCTTTGAGATAGGTGACTACCGGGGTGACGTAATAAGCAGGAGGGGATTTGGTTTCCACCTGTGGTTGCGAAGCACAAGAACCGAGGAAAAAAGAAAGGCAGAGGAATAACAGGATACTGCAACAGCGCCCGCGGCTCTCCATATGATTCTTCCTTTTCAGCCGGATTTGCGCATTATCTCCAGGTTGCTGATCCGCCACCGGCCCCCGTCCTTGGCAAACCACACCTTGTAAGTCTGGGACTCGGATTTGGCAGTCTGGGTCTTTTTCTGCAAGATATTGAAGTTCCAGGTCACCTGAGCCTGGGCATGATCCGCATCCAGGGGTTGAATTTCCGTCAGCTCAAAATCCAGACTGGAGTAATCATAGGCATTCCAGACCGCCTGGGTCTTCTGACGCCTCTTGTCAAAATCAGGAAAGTCCGGGGCAAAGGTTTGACTATAGAGGGAAATGTCCTTCTTAAGCTGGGCTTCCTTGAGCCGGTTGAGCAGCTCCGCCAATTGATCTCTCAAGACCGCGGCACTTAAAGGCGATTCGGTGAACGGGGGCCCGCCCGCTTTGGCGGCCGGGGGGACGGCGGCCGGAGAAGCCGCGGGCGCGGGCACGCTTGGCACCGGCTTTTCCGGGACAGCTTTGGCGACCAAGGGTGTGGGCGGAGTGGGTGGAGGAGTGCCGGAAATGAACAGCCAGGGAAGTACGGCGATAGCCAGGCCGGCACACACCATGATCCCCCAGACCCAGGGATTTTTCCAGGGCGTGGGTTTGGCCGGGGTGAGGAGGGGAGCTGCCGGAGTGGCAGCCTTTTCCGCGGATGCGGCCTTGACCAGGGACCAATTGCACTCGTGGCAAAACTCCTGCCGGGAACTGACCCGGGCGCCGCAATGGGGGCAGAAGGCCCGGTCATACTCCGGTATCCTCAGGCTGGCGCCACAGGACCGGCAGAAAAGGGCGTTTTCCTCAACAGGCTCCTGGCAATAAGGGCAAACTGTCATCTGCATCCTAATTTAAAAAAAATTTCAATTATATTCAATATATCTTTTTTTTACTTTAACTTCAAGGGATTGGATAAAGAGATTAAAGGGGAGATGCGGGGGGAAAAAGCGTACCGGAGGGAATGGCGGCTGAGAAATTATCAAGGGCACCCGGGTGGACCGTCATTCCCGGACCGACACCCGGGGATAGGGCGGACACGCGGGCCGCCCTAAAAAAATTTCTTCGGGATTAACCGTGCTTTTTTAAGAAGTCCTGAATGAGGCGGCGGGTCTCCAGGGGCTCCTCTTCCTGGGGGATATGGCCGCATCTGGGCAGGATGACCAGTTCCGCGTCCGGAATATCCCGCTGGAAATTCCGGCCCACTTCCAGGGGCACCACTTGGTCTTCTTTGCCCCAGATGATCAGGGTGGGCACCCGGACGGTCTTATATTGGTCAATCATGGCTGCCATATTGGCGGGGACGATCTGCACCGCGGTCTGCCGCACCGCCTCGCTGGCCCCGGGCAGACTGCCGTAATAGGCATAGGTATCAATCATTTCGTCGGTAATTTTATCTCTATTATAATAGCATTTGTATAAAACCAGGTGGGTGACGAACCGGGGGGAAAGCAGCTTGGAGCCCAGGGCGCTGAGCCAGGGATGCCGGGCCATGGAAATGAAAAATGGCATTTTTTGGGGGTAGCCGGCGCTGTCGATGAGCACCAGGCCTTTGACGGCGGCCGGAGTCTCTTCCCGCATCTTGAAGTAAGTCATGAGAGCGATGGCGCCGCCCATGGAATTGCCAACCAGGACCACACCTCGAAGGTGACGGTCCTTGATGAACGCGGCCATCATGTCGGCTTGGTCGCTGACCGCATATTTGCCGTCCTCAGGTTTATCGGAGAACCCATGGCCCTTGAGGTCGATGGTGAAGACTTTATTCTCCTCGGCCAGTTTCGGGCCCAGTAACCGCCAGGTATAGGCGTTGGCCCCGAAGCCGTGGAGGAGGATGAGGGGTGAGCCCTGGCCCGCCTCATAGTAATTGATTTTGATACCCTGATAATCAAAGGTTTTCTGCGCGCCCCAATCCTGCCCGAGGTTGGCCGGGGGCGCGGGGACGTGGTAGCAGCCTGCGGTTAGCAGGAGAAGGAAGAAAATCAGGGCGGATTTCTTAATGGAGTTCATAGATAATTTTTCCCGCTGGTTTCCAGGCTCCGGCTTGGGAAGCCAATTCCCAGGCAAAGCTCCTGCTTTACGAACCGCTTCCAGTTATAAGGTGTCCAAGCAGAGCTTGGACTAATAATGCCCGTTCCCAAGCAGAGCTTGGGAACGAGTAGTTAAAAGCGAAAGCGGGCGTCCTCGCCCGCCTCGCACAGGCTGGAAAGCCTGTACTACCGCTCTTTCCCCAACTTTGAACCTTTCGTAACGCAGCTTGGGAACGAGGGGAAGAATCACTTCCGCAAATCAATCACCAGAGGCGAGGTTTCCTCTTCCCGGGAGATGGAGTGGGGCTCCACCAGTTTGACCCGGGGTTGGACGCCGATGCCCTGGGCCAGCTTGCGGGTGAGTTCCTGCAGGAATTCCCGCTGCCTGGTCATTTTGTCGAAAAAGAGGCCTTCCCGCACTTCGATCTTGACTTCCAAATAGTCCAGGTGGCCTTCCCGGCCGATGACCAGTTGATATTCCGGCTCCTCGCCTTGAATACCGGCCAGGATCTGTCCCACCCGGCCCGGGAAGATATTGATGCCTTTGATGATGACCACGGCGTCGCTGCGGCCCTGGATGCGGTTGAGGCGCACCAGGGTGCGGCCGCAGGGGCAAGGTTCGTAGAGCAGGCGGCAGAGGTCCCCGGTACGGAAGCGCACCAAGGGCACCGCTTCCTTGGTAATGGTGGTGAGGACCAGCTCCCCCAACTCCCCCGGGGCCAGGAGGGCGCCGCTGCTGGGATCGATGATCTCCGGCAGAAAGTGGTCCTCGTTCAGGTGCATGCCCTGGCGGTGTTCGCATTCGCCAGCCACTCCGGGGCCCATGGCCTCGGAGAGGGCATAATGGTCCAGGGCGGTGAGGTAGAGGCGGGATTCGATTTCCCGGCGCTGGGCCTCAGTCCAGGGCTCTCCCGCGAGGAGGGCCAGCTTCAGGTGCAGGCTCTTGGGGTCCACGCCCATGGCCTCCATCTGGTCCGCCAGGACCAGGGCGTAGGAGGGGGTGGATACCAGCACGGTGGTGCGGTAATCCCGCATGACCTGCACCTGCCGGAAAGTTCCGCCGGGCCCGGTGGGGATCACCGACGCGCCCAGGAGTTCCACGCCGTAGTGAAGGCCGAAGGCGCTGGTGAGCAGCCCGTAACTGAGGGTGACCTGGACCACGTCGTCCCGGTCCACCCCCGCGGCGGTGAGGACCCGGGCCGCAAGCTTGGCCCAGGTGCGCAGATCCCGGGCAGTGTAACCCATAACGATGGGAGCGGCCGGACTGCCCGTGGAGGAATGAATGCGCACCACCTCCCGTAGGGGCACCGCGAACATTTCGTAGGGGTAGCTGGCGGCCAGGTCCTGGCGGGTGGTGAAGGGCAGGCGGCCCAGGTCTTCCAGGGACTGGCAATCCTCCGGCACAAACCCCTTTTCCGTGAACTTC
>JAKAGH010000040.1 GCA_021817645.1 Deltaproteobacteria bacterium | reverse complement strand
CCTGGTCAGCGTTTTGGCCTTTTATTTCTTTTTTGTTCCGGTCCGGTATTCCTTCACCCTGGTGGAATCCCATTTCATTTTTACCTTTGTGGTGATGTTAATTGTGGCGTTCATTATCAGCCACTTGACTATCCTGATTCGGCGACAGGCGGAGGCCGCGCGTCTGCAGGAGCGCCGGACTGCCGCGATGCACGCCCTCAGCCGGGAACTCGCCACGGCCAGGGGCGTTGAGAATATTTTAGAGGTAGCGGTGAAACAACTCTGGGAGATTTTTGAGTCCCAGGTGGTGGCCTTGCTCCCGGAGGAAAATGGCAAGTTACGCCCGATCGTGGGTGACCTGGCGGCAGTGCCTGAAAAAGATAAAATCAAGGAACTTAGCGTGGCTCAATGGGCCTATCGCACCGGGCAAATGGCGGGGTGGGGGACCAAAACCTCACCGGACTCCCCCTTTCTCTATGTGCCGCTGCAGGCGACCAAGGCCGTTATCGGGGTTTTAGCCCTGCAACTCAAGGCCCCCGAATCAGAACTTTGGTTATTGCCGGAGCAATTGCGCCTGGGACTCCTGGAGTCGCTGACTAAACAGATCGCCCTGGCTTTGGAAGTAGAGCGCTTGGAAAAGTCCGCCTTGGACGCGCGAATAACCTCGGAAAACGGAAATATCCGCTAACCTTCCTTTCCTTTTACTCATACCGAGTTGCAGTCAAAAGGCGTAGATTTGTAGGGGGGCACCCACGTGTGCCCCCAGGTGCTCGCAAAAACACAATCCCCCGGTCCCTAGAAATAATCCGATTATAGAATTATGGACGCAAAAGTATTTGCGGGCGCTGAGGGCGGACACACGGGTCCGCCCCTACAAGAAAATTTCCGTTTGACTGCAACTCGGTATCAAACCTAGTCTAGCAAAGCAATTAGACGGCAATGTCAGGCTGGTGGACGTTTGAAGGCCTGCAACTCCCCTTGCATCCGCTTCCACTCCAGGGCCCGCTTGATGCTGATCAGGATGGTCTCCTTGCGGAAAGGTTTGGTGATGAAATCGTAGGCGCCTTTTTGCACGGCCTCTTTGGCGATTTCGCTCGTGCCATAGGCGGTGATGATGATAAGGGGCAAATTGGCATCTATCTTTTTGATAATATCTACCAAATCCATACCATCCACCAGGGGCATCTTCAGGTCGGAAATCACCAGATCAAAGGGATCCTCCTGGAGAAGCTTACTGACCTCCAACGGGTTGTTGGTAGTGATGACCTCATAGCCGGTTTTGCCTATGAGAATGGTCTTGAGCAATCGCAGCATGTTGGGTTCATCATCAACAACTAATATGCGTTGAGCCATCCTACTCTCCTGATGTGGGGCTAAGCCTTCCCCCCGACGTACTCCCGCAGGAAATCCTTAATGTACCAATCCGCAATTCCCTCAGAAAATAATACCATATCCAGTTGCTTGGTATATAAGGTAAGCTTGCCAAACAAGATCAGCCGCTGGGCCATCTGTGCCGCGGAGTACTTTGAGATTCTGGCCTCGATAGTGTCCCCCTTACGCTGATAGTTGAGATCCATCCGGTCAATGATAGCTTCAATCAACCTGACCCGCCGTTCCCGCCGTTCCGGGGTCGAACCGCCGCCACGGAAGGTAAAGGTCAGATAATTGTCGTTTACCCGGTCACTGACATAAGCCTCTACCGCGGATAGGTGATACCCCAGGCGGATGCTGAAGTTCATATAATTTTGGGAAAGCACCACATAACTCTGGTCCTGGTAAGGTTCAGCCCCTTGGGCCACTTCCTCCTCGCTTTTGACAAAAATGGAACTGAAGCTCTTGGCGCCTTCAGGTTTCGCCTGGGGCCAGCGCATGGCCGCGAGCCCCTGCCAAAAGGCCTTGAAAGGAATAGAAGTAATCTGTTCCGGCCGGACTCTGCGCCTCCACCCTTTTTTTATCCCCCCGCCCAGATCCAGGATACGCACCTTGAAGGGCAGGCCCGAATCCAGGTCTACTACTTCCCGGTCTTCCAGGACTCCGCTTTCGGTCAGTTGGAACATCTCCCGCATGGAGAATTCGTGGGCGAAGCGCACCAGGTCGTGCACGGTGCGGCAGCCTGCCGGGGTAAAATTCGCGCTTTGCGGGTTGATGAGATTGAGGGGGATAATCTGTTTGAGCACCGTTTTTAAGGCGCGGAAAACCGGGCTGTCCGCCAGGTCGTTCACCCTGGCCTGGCGAGGCTCCAGCAGTTCGGTAATGATGCCGGCATAGACGTTGTTATAATTGGCGTCCACCGTCACTTCCTGGCCGGGCTGCAAAATCTGGGTGGCATTGCCGGTATTGATAATGGTGGGCACCTGAAATTCCCGGGCCAACAGCGCCATATGGCCGGTGGGGCTGCCGGCGTCGGTGATGATGGCCGCGGCCTGGGGCATGACCGTGACATACTTGGGAGAAGTGTGGCGCGCCACCAGGACCCCGCCCGGAGGAAAATTTTTCAGATCCTCATCCTGCCGCATCAGCACCACCGGCCCGGCCCCCACCCCCCGGCAGGCGATGCTGCCCTGATCCAGGAGCACGGGATATTGCTTCAGGGTCCGGGCCTTGACCTCAGCGCCCCTCTTGGCCGGCACTTGCAGCGGCCGGCTCTGCAGCAGCCAGAGCCGGTCTTCTGCATCCAGGGCCCACTCCACATCCTGGGGCCGCTGGTAATGGGCTTCCAGCGCCGCCGCCCACTGCGCCAGTTGCTGCAAATGCCCCGGATGCAAGCAGGGGGCGTTGACCTGTTCCGGGGGCACCGGCAGCTTGTGCACCCCCCCGCCGGGCAGATTGACCAACATAAACTCTTTCGGAGGGATGTGCTGTTCCAGGACCTGGCCGGGGGGGTGATAGGCCACCAGATAATGATCCGGGTTAATGATCCCGCCCACGGCATATTTACCCAGACCCCAGACCGCGTTAATCAAGGCCGCGTCCTGCTCCGGGGCTTCAGGTTGGCGGGTGAAGAGGACGCCGCTGGCCCGGGAGTTGATCATGGGCAGCACGGCCACGCCCATGGCCATCTCCTCTTCCCGGAAGCCCTTGTTTTTGTAATAGAACAAGGCCCGGGGCGTGAACAGGCTGGCCACAATATCCTTGTAGCGGCTGACCATTTCGCCGGGGGGCACATTGAGGTAGGTGGCGTACTGCCCGGCGAAGGTGAGAGTCAGGTCTTCCCCCACCGCGCTGGAGCGCATGGCCACCAGGGGCCGCTCCCGGCCCGGCAGGCATAAGGCCTCATAGGCCGCATTGATGGCGCTTTCCAGTTCCGGCGGCACCTGGGCCTGGTTGATCATCTGCTTCAATTCTTCGCTGACCCGGGCCAGGCTATCCAGATCATCCATCCGCCAGCGCCCCAGCATCTCGGTAATGCGCGCCGTCAGGTGATTGTGATCCAGGAAAACCTTGTAGGCATAAGTCGAAATGGCAAAACCGGGCGGCACCGGCAGGCCGGTGCGGTTCCGGACCTCTCCCAGGTTGGCGCTTTTGCCTCCCGCGGTTTCCGCCATTTCCAGGTTGAGCTGATCCAGAGACAGGGTCAACGGGGCCTTTTCTATCTCCCGGCGCTGGCTCAGGCCTTCTTCCAGCTCTTGGCGGATCTGCCGGAAGGAATGGAGCAAGTCCTCATACCGGCCCTCGCCCATGTCATTCAGGGCTGTCACCACGGTGGCGGTCTCCTGGACGATGTGGCTGACGCTGGCCCGGATGAACTGGAGGTCGAAGAGAAAATCCCCGGAAAGCTTTTCCTCCATATCGCTCATCAGGCCCAACACGGCATTATTGGCCGCCAACAACCGCTGGAAGTGGGCGTATTTCTCCGCCAACCCCGCGGAGCCGCCGGGTTCACGGGGTTTTTTCAGGCGATGCCACACGCGCTTCAGGATGATGATCCTCCGTTCAGTCGCCCAAAACGCTCCGGGAGATTTCGCTGAATAGATCGCTCAGCCGCAACATGCCCTCCACCTTGCCGTTTTGCATCACCGGCATCAGGCCCACATTCTCCTTAATCATCAGGTAGACGGCCTTTGTGATGGGGTCCCCGGTATCGATGGTGGCCTTAATGGGGCTCATGATTTCGCTTACCGGTCTCTGGGATTGCTCTTTCATCTTAGGCCCCAAAAAATCTCCAGATAAGACGGTCAGGCTGGGATCCATTTTGATGAGATCGGTCTCTTGGAGAAACTTGGGCTCCAGGCCGATAATGATATCCCGCAGGGTCAAAATCCCCATAAGCTGATACTTTTCATCAAAGACCAGGACCGCCCGGGGCTCGAAACTGCCGCCAAACTTAACGGCGGCCTCCCGGATAATGGCCATGGCCTCCCGCAGGCTGAACCAATAGGGAATATGGGGAAAATCTTCCAGGCGGATCATCAAATCCTTGGCGGTTTTCTGGTAAGGCATGGGGTATCCTCCCAAATTTACCCAGGTTCGGAGAATGGCAAGAAGGTGATTCTATTACAAAAAGATTGGCCTCACGCAAAGACGCAAAGACGCAAAGAAAGACGCAAAAATAGATAGACCAAGTTGGTGGCACAGGCGTCTCGCCTGTGCGACGCTGAGGCGGGCGAGACGCCCGCCCTACGCACTTTTCATAATTTATGGGCGGGCCAAGACTCTTCCTCAAATGTTCTAATGGAGCGGCCTGGAAAAGTCAAGGGCCGGGGGTTTATCCGGTTCTTGTGAAAAAAACACGGCCTTAACAAAATTTTAACGGCCGCTTCCCCCCTTTTAACCCCATCTTAATATTGGCATTGCTATTTAAATAACCAGAAACCGGGTCTGCTGGAAACGCCGGGTTTCTAATCCCTGACGAGCAATCATAAATCTGCGGGAGGTCCGTATGCCAAACGAAAAGAAGGTGAAAGAGTTGATGATCCCCCTGGAGGATTACCCCCACATCCCCTACTGGTTCTCTTTGCGCCAGGCCATGGCCATCGTCCGGGAGGCGGCCATCAAGTTTGAAGGCCAATTCGAGCCCCGGGCGGTTTTGGTTTTCGACGAAAAATACCAGCTCATGGGCATTTTGACCCTGCGGGATATCATCAAGGGCCTGGAACCCCGGTTCCTGCATGAGACCGCCCTGGTCAAGGCCGACCCCAGCCTGGCGGTGATGATCGGCGAGTTCTTCGGGCCCGGCCTGAAGGAGGCCTCCCAAAAACCGGTGAGCGAAGTCATGAGCCCCATCAAGGTCACCATCCAGGGCAATGATCCCATCGCCAAGGCCATTTTCCTGATGATCAAGGAAAACGTGGGCCTGATGCCGGTGATCCAGGATCAGAAAGTATCCGGAATGATTCGTCTCAGCGATCTCTTCAAGGAGATCTCCGATCTGGTGCTGGGCGAGTAGCCCAAGCCGGGACTAGAAAAAGGAGTTACTGCCATGGCGGAAGACGTTAAGAGAATGCCCGTAGGCGCCGGCCTCCCGGAGATGCCCGAAGAGATCTTTATCGCTCCCAAAAAGGTGGCCATCGACTGGAAGCGCATTGCCTTTATCCTCTTGGGGCTGGCCCTGTTTTTCCTCTTCTATTTCATGCCGGATTTAGCGGACGCGGTGGACCCCTCCGGCAAACATTTCCCTTTGCCGCCGCAGGGCCGCATGGCCATTGGCCTGTTTCTCATGGCCGCGGTCTGGTGGATCTTCGAGGTGATGCCCATCGGCGCCACGGCCATCGCCATCGGGTTGTTCCAGACCATCTTCATGATCCGCACCGCGGACCAGGCCCTGAAGGACTTCTTTGACCCCTCGGTTTGGTTCATCTTCGGCTCCGTAGTCATGGGCCTGGCCTTCTCGGTCTCGGGCCTCACCAAGCGCATGGCCTACAAGATGTTGAACATCGTGGGGGAGAACACCAATTTTATTCTCCTGGGCACTTTTATCATCATCGCCGGCATGACCCTGCTCATGGCCCACACCGCGGTGGCCGCGGCCATTTTCCCGCTGTTGGTGGCCATCCATTCGCTTTACAGCGAATCCGACCAGCCCACCCGCTTCGGCAAAGGCCTGTTCATCGGCATGGCCTGGACCGCGGGCGCGGGTTCGGTCATCACCTTCCTGGGTTCGGCCCGGGCAGTGGCCGGGGCCGGGATGTTCCAAAAGTTCACCGGCGGCACGGAAATCGGCTTTTTCTCCCTTATCTGGTACATGCTCCCCCTGGGGGCGATCATGGTCTTTTTCATCTGGCTAACGGTGATTACCTTCTTCAAACCCGAGCGGGCCCGCATCGACGGCCTGCGGCAACGGGTGGCGGACCTGGGGAAAGAACTGGGACCCATGAACAATAAGGAAAAGTTCGTCATCGGCATGGTGATCGTGGTCCTGTTCCTGTTCATGATGAAATCCTTCTCGCCCATCCCCTTCTTCAAGGACATGGACCGGGCGGCCATTATGATCGTGGCCACCGTGCTCTTCTTCCTCTCCCGCACCCTGGAAGTGGAAGACATGGAGACCATCCCCTGGAACATCATCCTGCTCTTCGGCGGCGCCATGTCCATCGGCTATTGCCTCTATGACACCAAGGCCGCGGAATGGATGGCCGTGAGTTGGGTCAGTTGGTTCCAGAAAGCCCCCTGGCTGGTCTTCGTCCTGGCCATTGCCTTCTTCGTCCTGGTGATGACCAACTTCATCATGAACGTGGCGGCCATTGCCATCACCCTGCCGGTATCCCTGGTCATCGCCAGATACCTGGGGGTGGCCCCGGAAGTCATCTTCTTCGCGTCTCTCGCCACCGCGGGCATGCCCTTTAACTTGCTCATAGGAGCGGCGCCAAATGCCATTGCCTATGAGAGCAAGCAGTTCACCGCAGGGGAGTTCTTCATCTACGGCTGGATCCCCAGCCTCATCCTCATGGGATTTCTGGCGGTGTTCTGCTACTTCATCTGGCCTATGCAGGGCATGCCGGTGCTGGGTAAATAACTGACCAAGTGGGGGAGGAAACTTGAAGGGTCTCCTCCCCTTACCTGAAAATGAGCGACGCTTAAAGGGGATAAAACAATGCGAAAAAGGTTAACCTCCTTTCTATATATACTGACAGCCCTGCTAATCACCGGCTTCCTGGCCGGACCCGCGCCTGCCGCCGCTCCGGGGGGGGACCACCTGGCCATCTCCGGGTTGGTGACCAACCCCATGGGCAAGGGCCTCAAGGAAGTGGAAGTAGAGGTGCTGGTCAACGGCCAGCACGTCAAGCCCGCGGGCAAAGAGGCCGAAATCGTCACCGGCAAGCCCGGAGGTTATGTTGGGGACTTCATCCTGCCCCCGGGGACCCTGCCTGCGGCCAAGGTGGAAGTCAAAGCCGCCAAACCCTCCTGGAAGCCCGTCACCGCCACCCCGGTGCAGGTGGTGGAGGCAGGCAAGGACGCCCAGGGCAACCGCCTGTTCCAGGGGGCCAAAAACCTCACCATGGAACGCACCGTGACTATCGGCTTCTGGATCGCCGCCATTGTCCTGCTGCTGGTCTATGTGGTGATCTCGTTCGAGTGGATGCACCGCACTCTGGTGTCTTTTTTAGGTGCGGCCATTATTCTATTCGTCACCTATACCCTGGGGATCTGGGATAAATCTTTTCATATCATCTCCTTCGATGATGCCATGGGGGCCATCGACCTGAACGTCATCTTCCTCCTCATGGGCATGATGCTCTTCGTGGGCGTGATGAAAAAGACCGGGATGTTCCAATTCCTGGCCTATAAAGCCTATGCCCTGGCCAAAGGCAATGTCTTTGTCCTCTCCTTCGTCCTCCAGATCGTGACTGCGGTGATATCGGCCTTCCTGGACAACGTCACCACCATGCTCCTGGTGCTGCCGGTGACCATCGAAATCGCGGTGACCCTGAAGATCAACCCTCTAACCTTACTGGTGCCCGAAGCCTTTGCCTCCAATGTCGGCGGCACCGCCACCTTAATCGGCGACCCACCCAACATCCTTATCGGCTCTTACGCCGGGCTGACCTTCGGCCAGTTCGTGCAGAATCTGACCCTGATTTGTGCTATTTCCCTAATGGCCTCCTCCATGTTCTTAGTCTGGTGGAACAAAAAGGAATACCTCAAGGCGGAAGTGAAGGATGTGCCGCGCACCATTGAATTTTTGAGAGAAGAGTACCAAATCACCAATAAGAAGCTGATGATTCAGGGCCTCATCCTGCTGGGCATTACCATCTTGCTTTTTGCCCTGCACGGCTTCCTGCACATGCAGGTGTCCGTGGCCGCTCTCATCGGTTCCCTGTTGCTGGTGGCCATCTCCAGGGAAGACATTGTGGAACTGTTGGAAAAAGAGGTGGAGTGGCCTACCCTGATCTTCTTTGTTGGCCTGTTCATGGTCATCGCTGGAGCGGAGGAGACCGGGCTGATCCAGGTGATCGCCAACTTCGTCAAGGACGTCTCCCGGGGCAATCTCACCGCGGCCATCATCATCGTCCTCTGGGTCTCGGCCATTGCCTCGGCCTTCATTGACAATATTCCCTTTACCGCCACCATGCTGCCCATCATCGCCTTTTTAAACCAGACCATCCCCGGCGCGGAATCCGGCGTGCTCTGGTGGTCCCTGTCCCTGGGCGCGTGCCTGGGCGGCAACGGCACCATGATCGGCGCTTCGGCCAACGTGGTCACCGTGGGTCTGGCGGAAAAGGCGGGCTACAAGATCTCCTTCGTGGAATACATGAAGGCCTGCTGGTGGCCCATGATGATCACCGTGACCATTTGCATGGTCTATCTACTGATCGCTTACTGATTAAGTGGTTTTCGGTCGCAGGACGTTATAAAATTGGCAAACAGAGAATGACCCAAAGCAAAAAAGGATAAGCGGGCCAGGGGACCCTGGCCTACCAAGCCCTTCTCCAACCTAAGCTGGGGAAGGAAATGAACCACACATAATCGGTCGAGAAGAATAAGGCCTGCCAGGTGGAGTCTGTCAACCTGTCAGGCCTTTGTCTTTTTTCAGCAAAACAGATAACTATTAGTATTTAAAGCATATTATGGAGAATTGACTATGCGTTGGCCAAAAAACCTGGCGGTCACAGGACTGATGATATTGTTACTGCTGATTATTGCCGGTCCGCGGGCCGCGGCCGTGGCTCCGGCACAGACGGGCGACCACCTGACCGTTGCCGGCATCATTGCAGACGCCCAGGGCAAGGGGGTCAAAGAAGGGGAGATTGAGCTGCTGGTGAACGGCCAAAAGATACCCCCCCAGGGGCGGGAAGGGCATCTCGAATCCAGCGGCCAGGGCAGCTTCGTGGGCCGTTACCTGCTGCCGCCAGGGACCCTCCCGGACGCCAGGGTGCAGATCCGGGCGGTGAAGCCAAGCTGGCAGGCCGGCGAGTCCGACGCTCTCAAGGTTCTGGCGGCGGGCACGGATGCGGCCGGCAACTGGATTTTCCAGGCCCAGGCCGACCTCACCCTGAAACGGCAGGTCACTCCGGCCTTCTGGATCGCGGCCGCGGTGCTGCTCCTGGTGTATATCCTCATCGCCGCCGAATGGCTGCACCGCACCCTGGCGGCCTTTTTGGGCGCGGCCTTCATTCTGTTCATCTCGTATACCGTCGGCACCTTCAACAAAAATTACTTTATTCTCTCTTTCGAAGACGCCATGCGGGGCATAGACCTGAACGTCATCTTCCTCCTCATGGGCATGATGATCGTTGTCGGCGTCTTAAAAAAAACCGGCCTCTTCCAGTGGCTGGCCTATAAGTCTTACGCCCTGGCCCGGGGCAATATTTTTATCCTCTCTTTAATCCTCCAGGTGGTCACCGCGGTGACCTCCGCGTTTTTGGACAACGTCACCACCATGCTGCTGTTGATCCCGGTCACCATTGAAATTGCCGTAACCTTGAAGATCAACCCTCTGGCCCTGCTGATCCCCGAGGTCTTTGCCTCCAACGTGGGCGGCACCGCCACCCTGATCGGCGATCCGCCTAACATCCTCATCGGCTCTTATGCGAAATTGACTTTCGGCCAGTTTGTCAGCAACCTCACCCTGGTCTGCGCCGTCTGCCTCGCGGTGACGTCCTTCTGGTATCTCTGGTGGTACAAAAAGGGCTATCTCCAGGCAGAGGTCAAAGAGGTGGATCGGGCCCTGGCCTACATGCGGGAAGAGTATAAGATCACCGACCGGAAACTGGCGGCCCTGGGGCTGGGAAGCTTGGTTTTTATCATCTTGTTGTTCGTCCTCCATGGCTTATTGCATATGGAGGTTTCGGTGGCCGCGCTGATGGGTTCTCTGTTGCTGCTGGCCATCTCCCGGATCGACATTGTCGAGATGCTGGAACAGGAGGTGGAATGGCCCACCCTGGTCTTCTTCATCGGCCTGTTCATGGTCATTGCCGGCGCGGAGGCAACCGGGCTCATCCAGATCATCGCCACATGGGTCAGGGACCTCTCAGGCGGCAACCTGACCGTGGCCATTATCCTCGTCCTCTGGGTGAGCGCCATTGCCTCGGCCTTCATCGACAATATTCCCTTCACCGCCACCATGTTGCCCATCATCGCCTTCCTGAACCAGACCATCCCCGGCGCGGAGTCCGGCGTGCTCTGGTGGTCCCTGGCCCTGGGGGCCTGCCTGGGCGGCAACGGCACTATGATCGGAGCCTCGGCCAACGTGGTCACCGTGGGTTTGCTGGAAAAGGCGGGCTATCATATCTCCTTCTTGGGCTACATGAAGGCCTGCTGGTGGCCCATGATGATCACCATCACCATCTGTATGGTGTACCTGTTGATTGCTTATTGACGGAGTCATGAAGATTTCTCTTGAGTCTTTGCGCCGTTGCGCCTTTGCGTCTTTGTATGAAAAATAAAACACGCTGGACGCAAAGGCCGCAAAGACGCCACTTGACCCCAAGGCCCGGACCGGTTATCCTGCCAGTAATAATTTACCGAAGGATATAAAAGACATATGGCAGACCCGGAGCCGGTGGTAATAGAACAACCGCCAATAGAGCCGGACCGCTCCGGCCCGGAAAATCTCCTCGTCTGCCTCAGCCCCAGCCCTTTCTCCATGCCGCTGATTCGCGCCACCCAACGACTCGCCGCGGCCCAGCAGTCCAAATGGTTCGCCCTGTACGTGGAGACCCCCGCCCACGACCGGCTCTCGCCGGAGAACCGGGAACTGGTGGCCCAGGCCCTGTATCTGGCGGCCAAGCTCGGCGGCCAGGCCGTCAAGGTTTCGGGTTTCCGCATCGCTGATGAAATCCTGGCTTTTGCCCGGGAAAACCGGGTCAGCAAGATTTTCGTGGGCAAACCCAATGCGCGCCGCTGGCGGCGGTTTCTGGGCCTTTCCCTGGTGGACCATTTAATCTGGAACTGCGGAGCCATCGATATCCTGGTCATTTCCGGCGAGGCGGAAGAAGCGGAAGCTCCCCGGGCCGGGGCCGCCGGGGTAAAACCGCCGCGGCTGCTCAAGGAATACCTGTTAGCCGCGGGTGGGGTCGGCCTCTGCACCGGGCTGGGGTTTGCCCTCTTCCCCCATCTGGCCTTGAGAAACCTGGCGATGATCTATCTGCTGACCGTGGTGGTCCTTTCCTCCTGGCTGCCGCGGGGGCCCGCCCTGTTTTCCTCCTTTCTCAGTGTGGCCGTGTTCGCCTTCTTTTTTGTGCCCGAATACTATTCCTTCGTCATCGCCAACGGCGAATATTCCATGACCCTGGTGGTCATGCTGGTGGTCAGCACCCTGGTCAGCGGTTTGACGGCCCGGATCCGCCACCAGGTCCGGGTGGCGCGCCAGCAGGAGCGGCAAACCGCGGCCCTCTATGAAATGAGCCAAAATCTCACCGCCATCAACAGCCTGGAAGAACTGCTGCAAGTGGCGACGGAGCAAATCTCCAGAATCTTTGACTGCCGGGTGGGCTTGCTGATGCCGGGAAGCGAAGACAGCTTGGAGATCAGGGCGGGACATCCCTATGAGGACGAGTACGGCAAAGAAGGGATGGTGGCCAAATGGGTCTTCAAGCATGGGCACCTGGCGGGAGCAGGAACCGAGACGCTCCCCAACGTCAAGGGCATCTATTTGCCGCTCATCGCCTCCCAAAACGTCATCGGGGTTTTGCGGCTGGAAACCGGACAGCCCGACCGGATTTTGGCAGCGGACTCCCTGCGTCTGCTGGAGGCCCTGGGCAGTCAGGTGGGCCTGGCCATCGAGCGGGAAAATCTCTCCCGCCAGGCGCAGACAGCCCGGCTGCAGATCGAAGCCGAGCAGTTGCGCAATACCCTGCTCAGTTCCGTGTCCCACGATCTGCGCACTCCCTTGACCGTGATCGCGGGTTCGGCCAGCAGCCTGCTGGAGGGAGAAGAGAGTCTGGACTCCGGGACCAAGCGGGAACTGGCCCAAGGCATCTATGAGGAAGCCCGGAGGCTGGACCGGCTGGTGCACAATCTCCTGGAAATGAGCCGCCTGCAAGCCGGAGAAGCCCGGCTCAATCAGGAATGGTATGTCCTGGAAGAGGTCATCGGCAGCGCCCTGGCTCAACTGGAGCCGCAAATGCATGATCATCCGCTGCGCATCAGTCTGCCCACCGATCTGCCCCTGGTGCAAATTGACGCCTTGCTCATGGAACGGGTGGTGATTAATCTTTTGGAGAATTCCATTAAATATACCCCGCCGGGCACACCCATTGAAATTTCCGGGGGGATTCAAGGCCGGGAACTTTTGGTGGCCATCGCCGACCGGGGCCCGGGGGTGCCGGCGGGACAGGAAGAGCACATCTTCGAGAAGTTTTATCAGGTGGCCCCCGGCAGCCAGAGAGGCGCAGGCCTGGGGCTGACTATCTGCCGCCGCATTGTCGAAGCCCACGGCGGCCGCATCTGGGCGGCGAACCGGCCGGAAGGCGGGGTTATCTTCCACTTCACCATCCCGCTGCAGGAAGGCGCACCGATGTTAGACAAAAATCTTGAAGAGTTGCACCAAGATCATGGCGACGAATCCGATCATTCTGCTGATTGAAGACGATGCCAGTATTCGCCGGTTCCTGCGGGCCAGCCTGGTGACCCAGGGATACGAATTGATCGAAGCCGCGGCGGGAAAAGAGGGCCTGGCTCTGGCGGCCTCCCGGGTGCCGGATGTGGTTTTATTGGATTTGGGGCTGCCGGACATGGAAGGTCTGGAGGTGATCCAGCAGTTGCGCTCCTGGTCCAACGTGCCTATCATCGTCCTGTCGGCCCGGGGCCAGGAACGGGATAAGGTGGCCAACCTGGACGCCGGCGCAGATGATTATCTGACCAAGCCCTTCGGGGTCGGCGAGCTGCTGGCCCGGATGCGCGTGGCCCTGCGCAAAGCCGTTCCTGCCGAAGAAGGTAAACCGGAAGAGAGCTACTCTCTGGGCAAATTCCGGGTGGATTTCCAGCGGCGCCTGGTCTTCCGCGACCAGGAAGAAGTCCATCTGACTCCCATCGAATACAAGCTCCTGTCGGTGCTCATCAAGCACCGGGGCAAAGTCGTGACCCACCGGCAATTATTGAAAGAAGTCTGGGGCCCCTCCTATATTGAACAAAATCCCTATCTGCGTATCTTCATCCTCAATCTCCGCCGCAAACTGGAAGACGACCCCACGCGGCCGCAATATCTTTTAACCGAACCGGGTGTTGGGTACCGCCTGCGGGATGATTAACACTGTACCGCCTTTTGCAGGGAACCATTCGATCTTCTATCTCACTGACAAACTTCCCACAGCCTCCAGCAACTCCGCCAAACCATGGGACCGACATCTTGCCATCTGGCGCGGCTTTTTCTAAAACGCGGTTGTTGGTGATGAAACCGATAATGTAGCGGGTCTCCGGCTGCCCTTCCAGATAGTCATAGAGGGCGGGCACGGCAAAGCCGGCATCGGCCCGGAAAAGGTTCAGGGCCTTGGGGTAAGTCTGCCGCAGCTTCTTGATTATTTGAGCACCGCCAGCGCCCCCTTGGAGGCGTGGGCATTACCCGGGCGCAGCACCGCAGCCAGGGGAAAACCATCCTGGCCGTCGAAGACCAGGAGGCCGGGTCCTTGGCCAGAGTAGCGGCGTCGTTGTTGTCTTCGTACCCCTGGGCAATGGCGAACAGCCGTTGCCGCACCAGGGTCAGGAACTCATGTTTTACCTTATGGGAATCACGTGGATCGTGGAGGCACTGGGCAATGTTTCCGCGAGCCGATAGCGCTGGTCCAACTCCTGGAGAAGCAAGCCGCCGGCATCCGAAGTGATCCGGCCCCCGGCAAAATCGGCCACGACTTCCTTGGATAAAAGGCTTTCAAAAATGAGCTGGTTATGGCAGACTGGCTCCATAGGACATCCTTGCTTCGAAGCTGATTATTTGGCGATAACAGCATCTTAGCAGATGTCCTTTCTTCTTTTAACTCTTTCCTCCTGCCTCAGTGTCGGATCTTGGCAGCCATTCTCTTGAATAGATTAGTGATCTCCGCGCCAATGGTCTATCAAGCCTTGTATGCATCTGGATAAAGATTACTGGAGAAGGAACTGGAGAAGACCGGGAAAGAAATTTAGGCAAAACCCATGCCCAGCACAACCTAGCACACCCCCAATTAAAAGCCACTAATTAAGCGCTCCGCAGGACCCGCTTCTGCTGGTTACGAATCAGCTGCTCTACCACTGAGCTATGGCGGCGGAAAGGTAGACGGGCTTTGAATATCGCAAGTTTCGGGATTTTTGGCAAGAGTTAAAATCTTTTAGAATTTAGGTAAAACCACTCATTTTGTCCGCGGGGGTGCGGCAAAACCGGGGGAAATTTTCCCATCGACAGCTGCCTCCGGTTCGCATAAATTCTTATAGTCCGTCGCCATGGGGGGCTCCCAGCAGAGCAGAAGGAATGATTTGTCGCCTCTTTCCGGTTAAGCCTCTTGACGCTGGGGAGCCCTCCGGGTTATATGTAGAAATATAGGCACGTAGCTCAGGGGGAGAGCACTACCTTGACGCGGTAGGGGTCAGGGGTTCAAATCCCCTCGTGCCTACCAGGATTTTAAAGGGGTTGCGGTCTTAGACCGTAACCCCTTCCCCTTTTTTTGCCATTTTGCTTCCGCCGCTGGCACTTATTTTCTTGGCGGTAAACCGGAAGGTTTAAGATAAATTCTAAAAAAATGCGGTTTTGGGGCAAAAGAGAACAAGCGCGCAATCAATAATAAAGTTTGCTGTTTCCTTTAGTTATAACCACCTCCCCCAGGCCCGTTGTAAGAAATTTTTGGACAAAAAAATCAGAGTTTATCTGATTTTCTATTCCGCCTGCACCTGCTAAAAATCTCTCCAATTCCTGCCATAATCTTGGCTCTGAATTTTTCCAAATCCCTGGAGAAAATCAATCAGGGAAATGTGCCATATGCAGAGGAGTAGCCTATGAAAACCGTGGCCCAGCGGGTCAAGGAACTGCAAGAGAAAGAGACCCAGGTCAAAGGGATGGGTGGGGCGAAGGCGGTGGAGAAGCAGCATGCTGCCGGCAAGCTCACGGCCCGGGAGCGGTTGGACCTCTTTTTTGATGCCGGGACCTTCCGGGAGACCGATCTGTTTGTCACCCACCGGTGC
>JAKAGH010000314.1 GCA_021817645.1 Deltaproteobacteria bacterium | reverse complement strand
GCTTTTCCTGCGGCGCATCCGGGAGGGGCGCATCCGGGACTGCCACGGGGATTTGCATATGAAGAATATCTGCCTGGCGGACGGTGTGTACATCTACGATTGCATTGAATTTAATCCCCGCTTCCGCTATGGTGATGTGGCCGCGGATATTGACTTTCTGGCCATGGACCTGGATTTTCACGGCCTCCGGGAATTGAGCCGCTTTTTCGTGGACCGCTTCGCCCAGGCCTCCGGAGACCGGGAATTGTTGGAAATCCTGGATTTCTATAAGTGTTACCGGGCTTACGTGCGGGGAAAGATCAACGCGTTTGTGGCCCAGGACCAGGCCCAGAGCCTCGAGGCCCGGGAGCAGGCCGGGGCCGCGGCCCGGGCCTACTTCGCCCTGGCCGGGGAATACGCCGGGGCAGGGGAAAGGTGTGCGGCTTAATAAACGATTCACCACAGAGGCACAGAGGACATAGAAGAGTGATTAGTGGCCAGTGATCAGTGGTCAGTGAAAAAAACAAGGCAATTAAATTCTGGCCACTGACCACTGATTTCCTCTGTGCAACTCTGTGCTCTCTGTGCCTCTGTGGTAAAGGCATTTAAAAAATGAGAAAAGTTGTCGTCATCTTCGGGTTGATGGGCACCGGCAAAACCACCCTGGCTCAGGCTCTGGGCCGGGAGCTGGGCTGGCCGGTGGTGCACAGCGACGCAGTGCGCAAAAACCTGGCTGGTCTGACCCCCACCACGCCCACGCCCACCGCGTTCGGCCAGGGGATTTACGATGAAGACTTCTCCCGGCGCACTTATGAAGAGATGCGCCGCCAGGCCGCGGCGCACCTGGCCGCGGGCCAAAACGTCATCCTGGACGGCTCCTATAAGCGGACCGCGGAGCGAGACCTGGTGAAACAACTGGCCCGGGAACACGATGCGGCCCCAGTTTTCCTTTATTGCGCCTGTCCTGTGGAGGTGGTTCTAAAGCGCCTGGATATACGGGCTCAGGACCCTGAGTCCATCTCCGACGGCCGGGAGGAGATTTTTGAGGCCCAGGCCCGGGATTTCGACCCCGTGGACCTGGCGCAACCGGATATTTGGGGGGTGAACACCAACCGGGAGTTGCCGGCGGTGGTGGAGAAGGTGAAGTTTTTGTTGGGCGGTATGGAGCGGTAGCACAGGCTTTCAAGCCTGTGCGGATTTTGCTTTCGTTACCAAGCTGTAATCCGGGACTATTTGGATTCCAGATGCCTATGGCGCACAGGCGAGACGCCTGTGCCACCAATCTGAATATTTTGCGTCTTTGCGAGAGGCCAATCTTTTCTGAACAATTCCACATGGGCCTTTGGCCAACCCGCAAAGCATGAAAAGGTCAGAGGTGGGGCGGGCCTCTGTGCCCGCCAAGCGCTTGGCGGGCACGGAGGCCCGCCCCACCAAGAAGAACTTTTTAGGATAGAGGAGCCCATGAATCCGGCAGAAATAGTGGAGAAAGTTAAAGCCAAATCCAAGGCCAATTTCAAAACCGGTCTCAACTGCGCGGAATGCGTCTTGGAGGCGGTCCTGTCTCAAGTGGAGACCGGCTTACCGCTGGAAACGATGTGCCTGATGACCGGCTTCGGCGGGGGCATGGGCCATTTCGGGGACACCTGCGGCTCGCTGGTGGGGGCCATCGCCGCGGTGGGCGCGGTCTACGGTCGCCGCCAGATTCCCGCCAGCCCCAAAGAGAGCAAGGAGCAGATGCACGGCGACCCCGGTTTATATAAATTATTCAACCGCCTGCCTTATGAATTTCAGCAGCGCTTCGGCAGCACCCAATGCCGGGTGTTGACCGCAAGCTGGCAGCAGACCTGGCTCTGCCGGGAACACTTGAGTTTTTGCCGCAACCTGGTGATCAATATGGCGGGGCTGGCCGCGGAGATGGCGGTGCCCCGGGACCTGGCCCGCTGGGGCTCCATGCCCTTTGCGGCCCATTATCCTTGAAAAACTTAAAACCTGTTTGAAAATCTTTTTAGGTTGCAGACATATTCCCAACTAGCACCATGTTGGGAATGGTGGTGTTAAAGTCCCCCTTCTTAAAAGGGGATTTATAATTAGGGGGATTATCAGGCGCTTATATAATCCCCCCTTCCTCCCCTATAGAAAAGGGGGGTAATTCTTTTCCCAATAACCCCTCCTGGCTGATTCAAGGCGACTTCATAACCAACCTGGAAATGACTGTAAGTAATTTTTCTTGACAGGCCTAATTATCAGGAATAATAATATACCAACTGGTCGGTATATTATTATTTTTTACGAGCGCACCTGTGTGTGCGCTCTATTCCAGCGGGAAGACTTGGATTAAAAGCGGACAGGTAGTCCGGGGTGGGAAAAAAATCCGCCCTTAAATGAGGCTGACGGATGGCGACCAAAGGCGATTTAACCCGGCAAAATATCATTGACCAGGCCATGCAGCTTTTTTCGGTGCAGGGATATTTTCATACCTCCATCGCCGATGTGGTAAAGGCTACGGGGCTTACCAAAGGCGGGCTTTACGGCCATTTCGATAATAAAGAGGAGATCTGGTACGCGGTCTATGACGAATGCGTGCGCATTTGGAAGAGCGTGGTTTTTCAGGGAGTTAGGGAGATCGCCGATCCCCTGGAGCGGATTGAAAAGGTTTTGTCCAACAACCTGAAAAACTACCTGGGCGCGGGGGTTTTTGAGGGGGGCTGTTTTCTGTGCAATTCCCTGGTGGAACTCTCCGGCCAAGACGCGGTCATGAGCAACCACGTTCTCCAGGGTTTCCAGAGTTTCTCCGCGCTGCTGCGCCAATGGTTGGCGGAAGCGGAACAACAAGGGCTGTTGCAGGAGGGGCTGAATCTGGACGCGGTTGCCAATTTTTTGATGATTTCCTTGAACGGGGTCGCGCCCTTGTATGCCGCCAGTAAAGACCCCGCAGTGTGGCGGCAGACTCTGGCCCAATTACGCTTTTATTTGCAGACCTTAAGAAAACCAGGCCAAGCCCAAGCAGTTAATGAATCAAAAATAAAGGAGCGGGCGTTATGAGTTATACCAATGTTCTGGTGGACAAGCAGGATGGCATCGGCATCATTACCCTGAACCGGCCGCAGGCGATGAACACCTTCAACGTCCCCTTTGCCCGGGAGCTGAACGACGCGCTCTGGGACATGGAGAAAGACCCGGAGGTGCGGGTGGTGGTGATCGACGCCAATGGCAAGCATTTCTCCACCGGTATTTCCCTGGATGAATTCAAGGACAAAGCCCCCAAGGATTACCGGGAGTTTATCCACCGCATGGATGAGCACAATCATACCATTGCCCGGATGAAAAAGCCGGTGATCGCCTCGGTCAAAGGCTATGCCCTGGCCAACGGCGCGGGCCTCTCTTTTGCCTGTGACCTGACGGTGGCTGCGGAGGACGCCAAATTCGGGACCACGGCCATTAATGTGGGTCTCATCTGTCTGGGGCCCGCGGCGCCCCTGGCCCGGAACGTGGGCCTGAAAAAGGCCCTGGAAATGGTGCTCACCGGCGATATGATCACCGCCCGGGAGGCTGAACGGCTGGGGCTGGTCAACAAGGTGGTGCCGCCGGAGAAGCTGGAGGAAGCCACCCTGGAGCTGGCCGCCAAGCTGGCCGCCAAAAGCCCCCTGGCCCTGCAGATGGGAAAAGCCGGGATCTACGGCATGCAGGATGTGCCCTAC
>JAKAGH010000313.1 GCA_021817645.1 Deltaproteobacteria bacterium | reverse complement strand
CCGGCTGTCGCCGGTATGGTCCGCCAGGTGCGACACCTGGTGGCGGTGCGGGAAGTCCCGGAAGGAGATAGCTGAGATGCGACTGAGTGAGCTGCAGCCCAGTCCGGGGTCCAAGCATAGCAAAAAACGGGTAGGCCGCGGTCCTGGTTCCGGCTGGGGCAAAACCGCGGGCCGGGGCCACAAGGGCCAGAATTCCCGGGCCGGCGGCGGCACCAAACCCGGCTTTGAGGGTGGCCAGATGCCGCTGACCCGCCGCATGCCCAAGCGGGGCTTCAACAATATTTTCCGGCAACCCTGGAGCATCATCAATGTCCGGGACCTCAACCGCTTTGCCGCGGATACGGTGGTGGATGTGGAACTCCTGAGCCGGGCCGGGCTGGTAAAGCCCCAATGCCGGCGGATCAAGCTCCTGGGCCAGGGAGAAGTGAAGGCGGCCCTGGTGGTGAAAGTCCAGGCCGTGAGCGCCCAGGCTAAGGCCCGCGTCGAGGCCGCAGGCGGCCGCGTGGAGGTCGTCTAAGTGGCCGGATTTGCCAATATCGCCAAGATTCCGGAGCTGAAAAAGCGCATCCTCTTCACGCTCCTGATGCTGGCGGTCTATCGTCTGGGGTGCCATATCCCCACCCCGGGCATCGACCCTGATGCCTTGATGCAGTTTTTTGCCCGGCAGCGGGGGACCATCTTCGGCCTCTTCGACATGTTTTCCGGGGGCGCGCTGGAACGGTTGAGCGTCTTTGCTCTGGGCATCATGCCTTACATCAGCGCGGCCATTATTATGGAACTTCTGAAGGTGGTCCTTCCCAGCCTGGAAAAACTTTACAAGGAAGGGGAAGCGGGCACCAAGAAGATCAAGCAATACATCCGGTACGGCACCGTGGTCATCGCCGCTATTCAAGGCATCGGCATCAGCGTAGGCCTGGAAGCCATGACCGGCGAACACGGATCCATGGCGGTGGTGATGCACCCCGGCTGGAGCTTCCGGCTGATGACAGTGCTGACCCTGACCTCAGGCACCGCCTTTATCATGTGGCTCGGAGAAATGATCACCGAGCGGGGCATCGGCAACGGCATCTCCCTGATTATTTTCGCGGGGATCGTGGCCCGGCTGCCTTCCGCCATTATCAAGACCTTCGAGTTGATGGGCGCCGGGGAAATCTATCCCATCATCATGTTGGTGATTGTGGTGGCGATGATCGCGGTGGTGGGCTTCATCGTTTTCGTGGAGAGGGGCCAGCGGCGCATCCAGGTGCAATATGCCAGGAGGGTGGTGGGCAGGAAAATGTACGGGGGCCAATCCACCCATCTGCCCTTGAAGGTGAATACCGCGGGGGTTATTCCCCCCATTTTCGCCTCGTCCCTGTTGATGTTTCCGGCGACGATAGCCGGTTTCATAGCTAACGAATGGGTCAAGTGGGCCGCCGAGCTGATCACTCCCGGTCATCTGACCCACGATATCGTGTATGTCGCCCTGATTGTCTTCTTTTGCTATTTTTACACCGCGGTGACCTTCAACCCCGTGGATGTGGCGGAGAACCTGAAGAAGTGGGGCGGCTACATTCCGGGCCTGCGCCCGGGTAAACCTACGGCTGAATACATTGACCGCATCCTCACCCGCATCACCTTGGGTGGGGCAATTTACGTGTCCGCGGTATGCGTCCTGCCCTCCATCCTGGTGCAGAAGTTCAATGTTCCCTTCTACTTCGGGGGCACGGCTCTGTTGATCGTGGTGGGGGTGGCCATGGATACCATGTCCCAGATCGAGTCGCATATGCTCACCCGCCATTACGAGGGGTTCATGAAAAAGCGTATGGGCCGGGTACGGCGTTGACCTTGAGAAGGAGGAAGCTATGAATCTGATCCTGTTAGGTGGCCCCGGAGCGGGCAAAGGCACCCAAGCCAAAAAGCTGATCGATAAGTTCCAGATTCCCCAGATTTCCACCGGCGACATTCTGCGCGCGGCCGTGAAGGAAGGGACCGAAATGGGCCGGAAGGCCAAAGAATTCATGGATGCCGGGAAACTGGTGCCCGATGAGGTAGTCATCGGCATCATCAAAGACCGTCTGGCGCAGCCCGACTGCAAAAAGGGCTTCATCCTGGACGGTTTTCCCCGCACGGTGCCCCAGGCCGAGGCCCTGGACAAGGTCCTGATGGGGCTGGGGAATAAGATCGACCATGTGGTCTCCATCGACGTGGACGAAGAAGCGTTGGTGACCCGGCTCACCGGCCGGCGCACCTGCAAGAACGCGGCCTGCGGCCAGATGTTCCATATCAAGTTCACTCCTTCAAAGAAGGAAGGGGTGTGCGATAAGTGCGGCACTGAGCTGTATCAGCGGGATGACGACAACGAAGCCACGGTGCGCAACCGTCTGGCTACTTACAACCAGGCCACTGCGCCCCTCATCGGTTACTATACGGCCAAGGGACTGGTACGGCCCATCGCCGGCGTCGGCTCCATCGACGATATTTTCAACAAGATCGTGGGCATTGTGTCCGGCGGACACAGCTGCGCCTGCGGCCGTTAGAAACAGGGATCAGGGCTCAGGGGTCAGGTAAAACCCGCTGGTGCCAATCTCTGGTCATTATAAAAGGGTGAAAGAAACTGGGAGCAGGGCCAGGGGCCAGAACTACTGACCCCTGGCCCCTAACCCCTGGCCCCTGTATTTATGATTTTGCTCAAGTCTCCCCAGGAAATCGCCAGGATGGAGAAGGCCAACCGCATCGTGGCGGAAATCCTGGAGGAAGTGAAGGAACGGGTCCGCCCAGGAGTGGAGACCCGGGAGCTGGACGAACTGGCGGAGGAAGGCTGCCGCCGCCATAAGGTGGAGCCGGCTTTCAAGGGCTATCGGGGCTATCCCAGTTGTATCTGTATCTCCGTGAATGAGGAGATAGTGCACGGCATCCCCGGCCCCCGGGTGATTAAGGACGGGGACCTGGTGAGCCTGGATTTCGGAGTGCGCTATGACGGCTATTACGGGGATGCGGCCCTCACCGTGCCGGTGGGGGAGGTGGCGCCTGAGGCCCAGGAGTTGCTGGCAGTCACCGCGGAGTCCCTGGACGCGGCCATCGCTCAGGTGCAGATCGGCGCGCGTTTGACCAATATCTCCCACGCGGTGCAAACCGTGGTGGAGGGTCATGGCTTTGCGGTGATCCGGGAGTTCGTGGGACACGGCATCGGCCGGTCGCTTCATGAAGACCCGCAGATTCCCAACTTCGGCCCCCCGGGGCGGGGGCCGGTAATGCAGGCCGGAATGACCATGGCCATCGAGCCCATGACCTGCAGCGGCTCCTGGCGGGTGCGGATTTTGCCTGACGGCTGGACCGCAGTCACCCAGGACGGCAGCTTGGCCGCGCACTTCGAACACACCGTGGCCCTGACGGATAAAGGGGTAAAGGTTTTAAGTAGGTTGTAGCGCTGCTTGTTTTGGAGACGTAACTGAATTAAAATAAAAGATTGAAGATAAAAGACGCGATAGATGCCCAAAGAAGACGCCATCGAAGTGGAAGGTGTGGTGATTGAGCCGCTTCCCAATGCCATGTTCCGGGTGGAACTGGCTAACGGACACCGGGTGCTGGCTCATATTTCCGGCAAAATGCGCATGCATTACATCAAGATCCTGCCCGGAGACAAGGTGATCGTGGAACTGTCGCCCTATGATCTCAGCCGGGGCCGGATCGTCTATCGGGTCAGATAGGATAGAGCCATGAAAGTTAGACCGTCTGTC
>JAKAGH010000312.1 GCA_021817645.1 Deltaproteobacteria bacterium | reverse complement strand
CCATCTTGTCCGAGGTACAATATGAAAAGCTCGGCAAAAAGGCATATCTGGCTGTTGCTCCTTCTCTCGGTGGCAACCGGTCTGGCGCTGTCTTCCGGAGCAGCCCTGGCCCAAGCGGGTAAGGCGCCAGGGGCCGCCATGCCGGCCCAATACGAGGAAGAACCGGCGGAGGAGGCGCCGCCAGGGGGTCGCGGGGTCCTGGATATCAGGATTCAATCAGATTGGGGCAGACCGCATCCACCCGGGGATTTGATCCTCAGCAGTCCCACCGGCGAAATCGCAGGGTTTGACCCCCGGGATAATTATTATTACCGGCAGATGTACGGGGCTTCTTACCTCAGGGACATAGGCCCTTCCGGGATGGAGACGGCAGTGCTTTACGTCCGCAACGCCTTAAGCGGCACCTACAGCCTGCGGGTCGTCGGCACCGATTCCGGCAAATACCGCCTGTTCATGAAAGGCTATGACCAGGAAGGAAACCATGCCGATCTCCAGTTTACCATGCTGATTGAACCGGGGCAGGTGCACCACTACCTGATCAACTATTCCAACCAGGGAGGGGCCTATCTCAAGGCCCGGCGGACCCGGATCGGGGAGTGAGGGAGGGAAAACCGGGCCCGCACCCCGGTTTTTCCGTTAGAGCCAAGAGAAGCTGCCAGATAAAGAGGAAATGCATATATTCTTGACGTCTTCTCAGCATCAATTACACTAAAATGACGATGCTTGAGAAAAAGATGTCTCATAAACTCGAATTAATCCGCCGGGGCTGGCAGATCGCCCGGCGCAATCCCGCCATCATCGCCACGGTCTTGAGAATGGAATACCGGCACCGGCTGGGCATTCCCCGGGACCGGCGCCTCCGGCCCGGCTACAGCGCACCGCCCACCAACCTGAACCTGTGCCTCACCAACCGCTGCAACCTGAAATGCGTCATGTGCCGGGGCATCCGCCTGGGCCAGGCGGTCCCCGAGAACCGGCCGTGGTACTCCCGGGCCCGGGAACTGGGCCTGGAGGACTGGACCCGCCTGCTGGAGGAAGCGGCTCGCTTTCGCCCCTGGCTCTATGTCACCGGCGGCGAACCTTTGATGTACCCGCATTTCCGGGAATTCATCCAGGAGGCCAAAAAACGGCGCCTGGTGGTGCACCTGCAGACCAATGCCACCTTGCTGGCCCGGGAAGCCGAGTTCCTGGTGGAGATGGGCGTCGAAGCGGTTAACGTCTCCGTGGACGGCCCCCCCGCGGTGCATGACCGGATCCGCGGTCTTAAAGGGGGTTTTGCCCGGGTGGAGGCAGGGGTGCAGGCGCTGGTGGCGGCCCGCAAACGCCGCGGCCGCCCCAATCCCATTCTCTCCATCAACTGCACCATCTCCAAAGCCAATCTGGCCCACCTGGAAGAGATGGTCCCCCTGGCCATCAGACTGGGGGCGGATATCATGCAGCTGCAACATACCATGTTCGACTCCCCGGAGAATGTGGCCCGGCACAACCGCTGCCTTTCTCCGGAGAGGAGCCGAGCCCTGGGTCTGGAAGTCGCTCACCCGTCCATCTGTGAAGGAGAGTTTTACCAAAACGAGCTGCGGGCCGAGGACCTGCCGCAGTTGCTGGCCGCGGTGCGCCGGGCCCGGCAGCAGGCCCAGGGCAAACTGCAGCTCCATTTTATGCCCAAACTCCCTGACCAGCTTCTCTCCCCCTATTACCTGGACCTCAACTACCCCTTCCCCCAGGGCTGTGACGATTTTTGGGCCACCGGCCGCATCCTGGCCGACGGCACTTTTTCTCCCTGCCTGAATCTGGTGGTGGGGAATATCACCCAGGAGCCTTTCCTGGAGATGTGGAACGGACCACGGATGCGCCAACTAAGGGGACTAATTGCCCAAGGGCTTTTCCCGGGCTGCGTGCGCTGCTGCCACCGGCAGTTCACCGCAGCCAGCCGCGCTTTTTGAAGATCAGGGGGAAAGCTATAAGAAGACTACGACAAGATATCTTTTAGATAAGAAAACTTACAGATAATTACGGCAGGAACAGCCCCGGAGGGCCACGGCGTTGCGGATTACCAGAGGCGTACCAGACAGGGGTCCTGCAGCCGGTGGACCTCGTCCATTTTCTCTTTACCCTGGTCTACCTGAAACAAAAGTTTTTCCAGGAGGTTTTGAGCTTCTTCCAGGGAGATGGGGTCTAGCCGGGAGGCTCTCTCGTTCTCCGAGGAGATCAGGGAGATTACTTCCGGCGGTGACAGGGCTGATTGCCCTTTGGGCCTGCGGGTGCGCTTTCCCGAGGCGGACTTGCCGCGCACTACTTTTAGGCTGGGTTCCGCTTTCATATCATTTTCCCGGTTGCGCCCCTCCGTTCCGACTTTACCCTGTTTTTGTATCGGCCTGTTAGGATGAATTCTTTAAATTTGGGCTAATTACATAATTATTGATAATTCAATATGTTATACTAGACACAAATCCTGCGGCAATGGAAAAGAGACAAGCATGGCCTATTTTTTGGGATTGACTTTATTGGCATACCTTTTAGGTTCCATTCCCTTTGGCCTGATGGTGAGCCGCGTTCTGGGGGGACCGGACCCCCGGGGGTTGGGCAGCGGCAACCTGGGGACCGCCAATCTTTACCGGCTTCTGGGGTGGAAGGCCGGGGGGCTCACCCTCCTGGGAGATATCCTGAAGGGGACCTTGCCGGTCCTTCTGGCCGGCTTCTGGCTGACTTCCCTGGGGGCCTGGAAAGAAAGCGCGGTGGCGGTGGTGGCAGGCGCCGCGGTGATAGGCCATATCTTTCCCCTCTACTTGAAGTTCAAGGGCGGCAAAGGCGTGGCCACCACCTTTGGGGTGGTGGCGGCGCTGGCGCCGGGCGCGGCGCTAAACCTGGTTCTGGTCTATCTGATGGCCTTGGCCTGGACCCGCATCTTTTCCCTGAGCGCCCTGATTTGCGCCTGGTTGCTGCCTGTGGCCGTGGGCCTGTTCTCCGATTCCAAGGCCTATCTCTTGCTGGCGGCAGGCCTCTCGGGGCTGATCCTGGTCTGCCACCGGGAAAACCTGGAAAGGCTTTTCAAAGGGGAAGAACCTCGCATATAATAGTGGTCAGTGATCAGTGGCCAGTGGTCAGTAACGGATTAGAGACTTTTTGCTTCGAACCAGGTATTAAAAACTGATCACTGATCACTGATTACTGATTACTGATCACTGATCACTGGACTACCCTGGCCCCGCCCCTTACCATTTTGAAATGGAGGCAGAAAATGCTGGTAAAAGACTGGATGACCAAAGACCCCGTCACCATTACTGATGAGACTTCCATGATGAAGGCCATCCATATGATGAAGGAGCGGCGCTTCCGGCGCTTGCCGGTGCTCCACGAGGGTAAGCTGGTGGGCCTGGTCACCGACCGGGACCTGAAAGAGGCCTCGCCCTCTAAAGCCACCACCCTGGATGTGCATGAGCTCTATTACCTCCTGGCGGAATTGCAGATAAAAGAGATTATGAGCAGGAATCCAATCAGCGTTTCTCCCGAGGACACCGTGGAGCACGCGGCCCAACTGATGCTGGAAAAGACCATCTCGGGCCTGCCGGTGGTGGAGGGCGACGGGCATTTAGTGGGGATCATCACCCAGTCCGATGTTTTCAAGGCCTTTATTAACATCACCGGCGTCAAACAGGGGGGAGTGCAGTTTGCCCTGCGCCTGGAAGACCGGCCCGGTCTGATCAAAGAGGTGGTGGACCTGCT
>JAKAGH010000039.1 GCA_021817645.1 Deltaproteobacteria bacterium | reverse complement strand
CGGGCGGAGGAATTTACCGGGCCCAACCCCATTATCACCCTTAAATATCAATTCCTGGAAGAGGAGACGGGGCAGCGCTTTCCGAAGCTGATGCTCCAGATCCTGCGGACCCTGGTCCAGGCTTACGGCCGGGAAATTGATCAGGGGCGAAGGTTGGGCTGGCAGGAGTATATCAACAGTGACCTGGACACCCTGTCACTGCTGGAGGAAGCGGTTTTTGAGGCGGCACACCAGTTGGCCGACTTCGCGGCGGTGGACGGGGCAGTGGTTCTCACCAACCGCAGCCGGATGCTGGGTTTTGGCGGGATGATCAAGGGCGATTTCGATGAGGTGCAAACCGTAGCCCGGGCCCTGGACGCGGAAGGGGAGCGCTGGCAAGAGGAATTTACCGAGACCGTGGGCACCCGCCACCGCTCCGTCTACTACCTGTGCCACCAGGTGCCCGAGGCTCTGGGCCTGGTGATCTCCCATGACGGCTATGTCCGCCTCATCAGGTGCCAGGATGGCCGGGTGATCTATTGGGAGCAGGCCAACTCCTTCCCCCTGAAAATTTCCTGACGCCCCCGGCGGCCAGACGTCTGTTTTCCCAATAACTGCAACCAAGCTCCAAGAAGAAAGGGGCTACGGCTGCTAGCCGTAACCCCTGGATTTTTCTGAACGAACGCGCAATTCTGTTATTCTTGAGGACCGCGCTACTCCGGCTGTTCACTTCCAGAGTCTAAACAGGACCTGATCCTTCTTGGAATCGTCCAGAAAACTCAAGATGCAGCAGGCCGCGGCTCCCAAGCCACTGAAAAGCATAATGGACATTAAATAGTAATCCATTTTTGTCACCTTTACCCTATCAATGCGGCAATACCAAATACCAGGCAAATATAATTTAAGAACTATTTTCCAAATTTCCACGCAGAGTTGCAGTCAATCCACCAAAAACTTTGCAGCCACAGGCTGTGTCAGCTTCACCTCCTTGGCGTTTGCCCTGAAATCCTGGTCGCGTCTGAAATACTTATCGGCAAAAAGAACGAGAGAATGTAATCGGTTCAGTTTGGAGCAACTGCGCAGTGCTACTAAGGCTATTCAAGTTTTCCCCTTTTTACAACTAGCCCAAATGCCTATTTTGCCCTAGGTAGGAATACCTATATGGCCTGGAAGGATTTGCTGCCGGCGCCAATACTTTTATTATTGGAAGAAAATTCCGGGGAGATACACTTGCAAGCCTAACCCCAGGCCGGGCCCAGGGGCCAGGCCGCGGCCGGTTGGTCCCGGCTATTAACGTCCCGGGAGTGGGTCGCAGGGCATATAAAGGGAGAGAACCAGTTTTCTCCAGAAAGACACCGGATTAACAGGCTATCACCCGAACCGGCCGGTGATGTAATCCTCAGTCTGTTTCCGGGAGGGTTTGGTAAAGATCATTTCTGTCTCGCCAAACTCGATGATGTGACCCTGGAAGAAGAACGCAGTGAAGTCGGAGATGCGCGCGGCCTGCTGCATGTTGTGGGTGACAATGACGATGGTATAACTATTTCTTAAGTCATGGACCAATTCCTCAATCTTGGAGGTGGCGATGGGGTCGATGGCCGAAGTGGGTTCGTCCATCAGCAGGACTTCCGGCTCCACCGCCAGGGCCCGGGCAATACACAGGCGTTGCTGCTGCCCCCCGGAGAGGGCCGTGCCCGGACGGTTCAGAAAATCCTTCACCTCATCCCACAGAGCGGCCCGGCTCAGGGCTTCTTCCACCCGGTCCGCCATTTCGCTTTTTTTCATGGTGTAATGCAGCTTTAAGCCATAGGCCACGTTATCAAAGACGCTCATGGGAAAGGGCGTGGGCTTCTGGAAGATCATGCCGATTTTGCGCCGCAGTTCCATGATGTCATAATGGGGGTCCAGGATGTTGGCGCCATCCAATAACACTTCCCCGCTGGCCTGTTGATCCCGGTAGAGTTCGAAAATCCGGTTGTAAATCCGCAGGTGGGTGGATTTGCCGCAGCCGGAAGGGCCGATAATGGCCGTCACCCGGTGGGCGGCGATATCCAGATTGTTGTCGAACAAGGCCTGGTTGTCTCCATAGAAAAAATCGAGATGCCGCGTAGATACTTTGCTGCTCAGACCCAGGCGCGTGAGAACCACGGCGGATTCTATCGTGGTCTCTGCTGCGGCCGCGGCGATGGGGACCTGGTCCACCACCTGCAGGGGCGCGGCCGGTTTTCCCTCGGTCCGGGGACCTGTCTCCTCCTGGGGGGCGAGATTCGCCTTGCGTTCAAAAGGGGTCAACCGGCCGATACGGGGAAGAGTCAGATCATGGGATGACATGTGGAGATTCTCCGTTTATTCACACTTTTTTTTCACGCAACAAAAACCGCGCCAGGACTGTTGTGATAAGGACTCCCAGGGTAATCAGCAGGGAAGCGCCCCAGGCCTTCTGCTGCCAGTCCGGATAAGGGGACATGGCATAATTGAAAATGGTGACGGTGAGGTTGGGAGTAGGTTCGCCCAGCGAATGAAACCAGTAGGGGCTGTTGAGCGCGGTGAACAGCAGCGGCGCGGTTTCCCCGCTCACCCGGGCCACCGCCAGGAGGATCCCGGTAATCAGCCCGCTCTTGGCGGCCCGGAAAACAATGGCCAGGGTGACTTTCCACCGGGGGGCGCCCAGGGCCAGGGCTGATTCCCGCAAGGTATTGGGCACCAGCCGCAGCATGTCTTCGGTGGTGCGGGCCACCACGGGCAGCATGAGGATGGCCAGGGCCAGGGCCCCGGCATAGCCGGAAAAATTTCCCAGGGGCACCACCACCATGGTATAGGCAAAGACCCCGACGATGATGGAGGGTATGCCCATCAGGACGTTGGCGGAAAAGCGGCTGTAGTCTCCCAGCTTGGAATCCTCGCTGAATTCCGCCAGATAGACCCCAGCCAGCAGCCCCAAGGGCACTGCCATTAACGTGGCCGCGGCCGTGAGCACCAGGGTTCCCAGGATGGCATTGGCCAGGCCGCCGCCGCCCATGCCGGGAGGGGTGGGAAGTTGCGTGAAGAAAGACAGGTTCAGCGCTCCCAGGCCGCGGTGGATCACCACATAAAGAATCCAGAACAGGATCAGAATACCCAACAACGCGGAGGCTGCGGCCCAGATGCTCACCGCCAGGTTCGCGAGACGCCGTCCGGTGGCCGGCTTGAGCTTCACAGCCCTACGCTCCAGGCGCGGTACATCCGGCGCAACATCATTTGGGAGACTACCTGCACCAGGTAAGTGATGAGATAGAGCACCAACCCCAAGGCCACCAAAGAGCTGACGTAGAGCGGTTCGGTGGCTTCACTGAATTCGTTGGCCAGGGTCGAGGCGATGGTGTTGCCGGGGGCAAACAGGGAAAGAGAAAGGCGGTGGGCGTTGCCGATGACAAAGGTGGCCGCCATGGTTTCTCCCAAGGCTCTGCCCAAGCCCAGAAAGGCTGCGCCGATGATGCCCACCAGGCCGTAGGGTATGGTCACCTTGTAGGTTACTTCCCAGGTGGTGGCGCCCATGCCGAAGGCCGATTCCTTGACCACGGGGGGCACCAATTGAAAGACATCCCGGGTGATGGCGCTGATGAACGGGAGCACCATGAAGGCCAGGATAATGCCCGCGGTGAGCATGCCGATCCCCATGGGCGGGCCTTGAAACAGCGGCAGGAAACCCAGGGTTTTACCCAGGAGAGGCTGGACGTAGTGGGCCATAAAGGGGGCAAAGACAAAGAGTCCCCACATGCCGAAAATGATGCTGGGCACCGCGGCCAGCAGCTCAATCAGGGTGCCGACGACGCGGCTGACCTTAGGCGGGGCCAGCTCCACCAGGAACAGCGAGATGGCCAGGCTCAAGGGCACGGCAATGAACATGGCAATGAGGGTGGAGACCAGGGTGCCGAAGATGCTGCTGGCCGCGCCGAATTCCTGGAGGACCGGGTTCCACTCCGCCGAAAAGAAAAAGCGCCACCCGAATTGCCGCACCGCCGGCCAGGAAGTCCAGAACAACTCCAGGCCGATGGCCAGCATGACCAGGGGCACTACCAGGGAACAGAAAAAACTCAGCCAGCGGAAAGTTTTGTCGCCCCGGGCCGCGGCGCTGACCTGATGACTGGCCTTGACGACCCGTAAAGCAGGTTTGGCGGGGTTTTCCGGGCCTGGTTGCGGTGCAGGCTTAATCATAACCTCAAACCATCGCTGAAATGGGAAAAGAGGCGGGTTCAGCAGAGCCCGAGCCCGTCTCTTTTACCGGTTTCTTCTTAAGTTAGGTCTATGAGTTTAGGGCCACAAGGGCTTGCCGTTTGACGTAATCTCCTTGGCCCAGGAAGTTTCAATCAACTTCACGACGTTTTCCGGCATGGGCACATAATGCAGCGCCTTGGCCATCTCTTGCCCGTGTTTATAGGACCAATCGAAAAATTTTAGAACCGCTTTGCCCTTGGCGGGATCAGCATAATTTTTGTAAGCCAGGATGTAGGTGGCGCCGACGATGGGCCAGCTATTATCTCCCGGCTGATTATCAATCATCAGGGCAAAACCTTTGGGAGCCTTGCTCCAATCGGCATTGGCCGCGGCGGCCGCGAAGCTGTCCACGCTGGGCTCCGGGTATTTGCCCGCCTTATTCTGCAACAAAGCGTAAGGAATCTTGTTCTGGAAAGCGTAAGCATATTCCACGTAACCGATGGAATTACCCACCGCCTTGACCTGGCCGGCCACGCCTTCATTGCCCTTGCCGCCGATGCTGTTGGGAGCCGGCCATTTCACCGCGGTCCCTGAACCCACCTTATCCTTCCATTCCGGCGAAACCATGCAGAGGTAGCTGGTAAAGATGAAAGTGGTGCCGGAGCCGTCGCTGCGGTGAACCACGGTGATGGCTTGGGCCGGCAGCTTCAGATCGGGATTGAGCTTTTGAATGGCCGGATCATCCCACTTGTTAATTTTTCCCAGGTAAATATTCGCCAGGGTGGGGCCATCCAGTTTGAGCTTGGCCGTTTCCAGCCCCTGGACATTGAATACCGGCAGGATACCGCCCATGACCGTGGGGAACTGGACCAGGCCGATCTTGTCAAGGTCCTCCGGCTTTAAGGGCGCATCGCTGGCGCCGAAATCCACGGTTTTGGCCTTGGTCTGGGCGATGCCGCCGCCCGAGCCGATGGCTTGATAATTGAGTTTCACGCCACTAAGCTCGTGGTATTTATAAGCCCACTGGGAATAGATGGGGTAAGGAAAAGTCGCCCCCGCGGCATTGATGGAAACTGACTGGGCCTGGCTGCAGGTGGCCAGGGCAAGAAAAGATAATGCCGTTACTAGAAAGCCGAATAATTTTTTCATCTGGTCACTCCCTTTGTGGAGATTCAACGATCTTTTCATTTAAGGATTATAAGGAGTGAATGTTAGCGTTTGGTTAGGACCAAGTTAATTTTTCTCTAATTTTCACGGGAACGCTTAGAACCTGTTTCAAAAACTGTCTCAGGTCGAAAGTTCGTTCACCACCAATAAAGGTGTCGGGAACGGGGGTTTTAAAGTCCCCCTTTTCTAAAGGGGGATTTAGGGGGATTATCGGGCGCTTACGTAATCCCCCCTGCCCCCCTTTAGAAAAGGGGGGCAGGATTCTTTCTCTAATTAAGCCTTCCTGGTTCATCTAAAACGCATGCAAAAATCGGTTTTGAAATGGCTTCTAGAAAAACGAGAAGCTTTAGTCAGCTTTCAAAAACAGAGAGAAGACGGTCTCTTTGCCTGGGGCGCTGGCCACCGTGACCCGGCCCCCGTGAGCCAGGGCAATATGTTTGACGATGGCCAATCCCAGCCCGGAGCCGCCGATCTTGCGGCTGCGGCCGGCGTCGACCCGGTAAAACCGTTCAAAGATTCGGGGCAGGTGTTCCGGGGGAATACCGGGGCCGCGGTCCCGCACCCGGACGAGGACCTCGGTTCCCGCGCGTTCGGCCTCCACCTGAATGGCGCTGCCCGGCTCGCTGAATTTAACGGCGTTGTCCACCAGATTCACCAGCGCCTGTTCCAGGAGGGGTGGGTTGATTTGCCCCCGGAGATCGTCGGGGCAATTGAGCTCAATGGTGATATTTTTGGCCGCGGCTTTGGTCTCACAGACCTGGATGGCGCTTTGCAGGACTCCCTTGATTTTCTGGCCTTGCAAAAAAATCTGCCGGCGTTCGGCGTCCTGTTCGATGCGGGACAGGGTGAGCAGGTCATCGATGATCTCATTCAAACGATCAGTCTGTTTGGCGATGATCTGCAAGAAGTTTTCGGCGTTTTTCGGTTCGTTGAGCGCCCCCGCCAGCAAGGTTTCCACAAATCCTTTGATGGAAGTGATGGGGGTCTTCAGCTCGTGGGAGACATTGGCCACGAAATCCCGCCGGGTATTCTCCAATTGCCGCAGTTGGGTAATGTCCCGTAAGACGATCAGGGTCCCCAGGGAAATGCCGTGGGCGTCGCGCAGGGAAGTGCCGTGGGCCTGAAAAATCCTGCGGCTGTCATCTTTGATCTCCATTTCCCCTTCAATGGGGTCCGGATTAGATAAGGTGCGGTTGATGAACCACTTTAAGCCGGGGTCTTTGATAACCTCCTGGACCTCCAGGTTCTGAGCCGTGTCGGCGTCGACGCGCAGCATGGCCGCGCCGGCGCGGTTGATGGTCAGCAGCCGGCCCGCGGCGTCCAGGGCCAGCACCCCTTCAGTCATGCTGGAAAGGATGGCTTCCTGCTCTTGCCCCTGCCGGCTGAGCGTCTCGATCTGGCTTTGCAGCTGCTCCGCCATATAGTTCAGGGCTTCAGCCAGGCCGGCCAATTCATCCGTGTCGGGCACCGGCAGCTTGCGGTCCAGGTCTCCCCGGGCAAACCGCAGGGCGCCCCGTTTCAAATCGTCCAGGGGGCCGGTAATGCGCCGGGCTATAAGAAAGCTCAGGACCGTGATCACCAGGGCCACTCCCAGCCCGCCCCAAGCGATCTTCTGATAAAGCGACCTGAGGGCCCCATCGATAGCTTTCATGGGCAGGGAGGCCCGGACCACTCCCAGGGTCCGCTCCTGTTGCCGCCAGGGCAGGGCCACATACATCATGTCATGGCCCAAGGTGAAGCTGAAGCGGGTGGAAATACCGACTTGGCCCTGCACGGCCTCCTTAAATTCCGGGCGATCCGCATGGTTATCCATGCGCTGCGGGTCTTCTTCAGAGTCTCCCACCACTTTGCCGGAGGTGAGGATCGCGGTCACGCGCGTGGAGGTCAGTTGCCCCAATTTCCGGCAAATGGCATTGATTTGGGTCTCGTCCGGGGCCGGGCGCAGATCCTGGAGATAGATTTCCACCAACCGGGCGCGGTTCTCCAGGTCCACGGCGGTCTCCTGCAAATAAAACTTACGCCAGGAACTGGCCGTATACCAGGTGCCGGCCAGCAAGCAGGTCACCGCAATCAGGATGAACGCGGGAAAGAGCCGCCATACCACGCGGATGCGAGTCATGAGCTATTCCTTATAGCGGTAACCTATGCCCCGGATGGTCTCCAGGCGGCTGCCGGCCTCCCCCAGTTTTTTCCGGAGGCTGACGATTTGCACATCAATGGAGCGGTCTGACACCGGGTAATCATGGCCGTGGATGGCGTTGACGATTTGGCTGCGGGTAAAGACCCAGCCGGGCTTGCGGACCAGGAGGTGCAGCAGGCGAAATTCGGTGGCCGTGAGGTTCAGGGGCGTGCCTGCCAGCAGGACCTCATGGCGTCCGGGGTGAATGACCAGGTCATCGATTTTTAGGGGAGCGTCGGCCGCCGGTAGCGGCAGACTGCGGCGGCGCAGAGCGGCGCGCACCCGGGCCAGGAGCACCCGGGGGCTGAAAGGCTTGGTGATATAATCGTCCGCGCCCAGCTCCAGGCCGGTGACGATATCGGCTTCTTCCCCTTTGGCGGTAAGCATAACCAGGGGCAGGTGCCGGGTGGCGGCCGCGCCTTTAATGCTGCGGCAGACTTCCAAACCGTCTAGGCCGGGCAGCATGAGGTCCAGCAAGATGAGGTCGGGCAGGCGGCCCCGCACGGCCTGGAGGGCTTCTTCCCCCGTGGCGGCCGGGACAACCTGATACCCCTCTTTTTCCAGATTGTATCTGAGCAGTTCCCGGATATCATCTTCGTCTTCCACTACCAGGATGCTCTCTTTGGCCATGTAATTACCCCGTCTCTCAAGAAATTGCGATTAAGGAGGCACCGGGACATCTTTTAGATAATTTAGCTATGTTTAGCAGGAAAGCAAAAGTCCAATCAAGAAAAACCGTAATGAAGGTCTCTTTGCTGTCCGGAGGGAGTCCGGGGCACAGCTCTCAGGGTGCAAAACATTAAGGCCAGGGGAATTATATTCCTGGCCCCGTGGGGAAGGAAAAGGCTGCCGAAATTAGGCATAATGCATTTTGTTATTAAAGAACCAGAAGCTCAATTTCACCCCCCCCCCTTTTCTAAAGTGGGGCAGGGGGGGATTAGGTAATCGCTCGATAATCCCCCTAAATCCCCCTTTAGGAAAGGGGGACTTCAAAATCTTCCTCCCCGGCATCTTTGCTGGTTGTGAACATATTCGATCCCTTACCCCCAATGTCTGGAGGAATTAAGCCGCTCTTAGGCAGTTGTCTAACAATCCGCGCAGCCGGGACCAGCCGCACGGCGTGGATAAGTAACTATCCTTTTTGAAGACATAGGCATCCCGGGGTGAGCAAATTTCCGGCTCGACCCGCAAGATGACCACCGTAATCTCGTGGCTCAAATCTCTTACTGCCTTGAGGAAGGGGCGGGTGTCCGTCCATTCGTTGGTCAGGCAGGTGATCACCAGGGGGAAGTTACCGGTGCGCAAGGCCTGGAAGGCTTCCGGGGCATAATGGGTGGTGGTGACTTGATAGCCGGCCTCAGTTAAGGCCTGGCTCAGAGCCGGGAAAATCGGCGACTCGTCACTGATCAGCAAAATATTACCTTGTGGCATGGCTTTTCCTCCTTAAGAAACTGTGGGGAGTGACCCCCTATCTTCCCTAAAAAAGGGATTGCTTTAACTTTTAGCAGACGATTGTTAAGGGAAAATTAGGTTTCGGTTAATTATTAATGAATTAGTTTTGGGGCCTGGTCTCGATCATTGCAGGAGCCCGGCCGGGCGATAACTTCCTGGAGTACGTAACTCAACTCGCTGATCCGGTAGGGTTTGACAATGACGCCGCTGAACCCGTATCTCTGGTAATCCGCCATGGCCGGGTCATCGGAGTAACCGCTGGAGACAATGGCTTTTATTTGGGGATCGATGTTTTTCAGCTCCAGGATGGCTTCTTTGCCGCCCATGCCACCGCGGATGGTCAGATCACAGATCACCGCGGAGAAGGGCCGGCCGGATTCTTTGGCTTTGGTGTAAGCCGCCACCGCCTCGGAGCCGTCCCGGGCGAAACTGGCTTCGTAGCCGATGCGGTTGAGGATCTTATCCAGGAGATTACGGATACTCTCTTCGTCGTCCATGACCAGAATGCGGCCGCTGCCGGGGGTGGGAAACAGGGGAAACTGGCTGCTGCTAAGGCATGGAGCCTCCGTCGCCGGCAGGAACAGGGTGAAGGTGGTTCCTCGCTCCGGCTGTGACACCACTTGAATACTGCCCCCGTGGTTCTTGATGATGGCGTAAACGGTGGCCAGCCCCAGGCCAGTGCCGGTATCCTTGGTGGTAAAGTAAGGATCGAAGATCTTCGGCAAATTCTCCGGGCTGATGCCGGTTCCCTGGTCAACTATGGATATCTTCACATATTTCCCCGGCGGCAAAGAGCCCGCGGCACCGTTTTGCAGGAAGACGTTTTCCATCTCCAAATAGATGATGCCGCCCAGAGGCATCGCCTGGTCGGCGTTGATCAGCAGATTGCCAAAAACCTGCTGGATCTGGCCGGAGTCCGCCTCCACCGGCCACAGGTGGGGAGCAAAGGCAAATTCACCGCGGCAACGGGAGCCGCACAGAGCCAGACTGGCTGCTTCCAGAAGCAAGTCCGACACCTGTTGCGGCTTTTTGATGGGTTTGCCGCCCTTGGCGAAGGTGAGCAGTTGCCGGGCCAATCCCTGGGCCTGCCGGCAGGCCTTTTCCGCATCCGCCAACCTGCTCAAAACTTCTTCCGTCCCGGATTCCAACGCAGCCAGGTTGAGGTTGCCCAGGATGGCGGTCAAGAGATTATTGAAGTCGTGGGCGATGCCCCCGGCTAAGACTCCCAGAGATTCCAGCTTGTCGAGCTTCAGGCGTTCCTCCTCCGCCCGCTTGCGCTCCGACAGATCCACATTGATGCAAAAAAGCTGAGGCGGCCGGTCTTCCAGGCAGACCACCGTATGGATGGTATAAACCGGGACCAGGGAACCGTTTTTGTGCCGCAGCAGATGTTCTCCGGGGGGCAGAATTTCTCCGGAAAGGGTGGCCTCTTTACCTTTTTCCAGGGCCTGGGCGAAAAGAGGCTGGAGTTCCCCGGGGATGATCAAATCCGCCAGAGTCCGGCCCACCGCTTCGTCCGCCTGATAGCCGTAAATCTGCACACTCGCCCGGTTCCAGTAACGCACGATGCCGTCAGTGCCATACCCCAGGATGGAAACCCCGGGAATGTATTTCAAGAGATTGCGGAATCTGGCTTCACTCTCGTGCCAGGCCTTCTCCGCCAACCGTCGTTCGCTCAATTCCCAGCGGCGTAAAGGCGTCAGGATGGATTTCAAAATGAATAAGAGCCATCTTTTCATTTAGCTTTCCTCCATATCCGGGCAAACAAGCGTCAATGGAGAGTACCCTGTAGTGGCGACCAACGATGGTCCTTGGCACTATTACCAGGGCTGGGAACGTATGCGGCCGGGAGAGCCGCGACTTCCGGGGGCAAGGCCGGGGCTGGCCCCCGGGTTTCAGGGGGAAGGCCACGGCCGTTAACATCTCCGCGGGCGCGGCCGTTCACCAGGGTCGCCAGTTCCTGGACCACGTCATGCATCTTTTCAGCCTGAAAATTAAGGTCTGCTGAGGCTGCGGCGCTTTCTTCGGCATTGCCGGCGTTGCTCTGGACGACTTCATCCAATCCGGACATGGCCCGGCTGATCTGCTCTATGCCCAGCGCCTGTTCCCGGGAGCCGGCCGCGATTTCCGCCACCAGTTGCTGGGCCTTGGCAGTGCCCGCGGCCACTTGCTGAAAATCGTCGGCAGTCTGGCGCACCAGGCTGGCCCCTGCCGTGACCTGGGCGACGATGCCTGCCACCAGGTCGGCAGTAGCCTGGGCGGAGGCCGCGGCCCGTTGGGCCAGACTTCTCACTTCTTCGGCCACCACTGCGAATCCAGCTCCCGCCTCCCCGGCCCGGGCTGCTTCCACCGCGGCATTTAAGGCCAAAAGATTGGTTTGAAACGCGATGCCATCGATGGTCTTGATGATTTCCGCAGTTTGATCGCTGCCCCTGGAAATATCCACCATGGCCAACGTCAGGCCTTGCATGGAGTCATTGGCCTTGGTCACCAGGCTGCCCGCCGCCTGCATCAGGACGTCGGCTTCCCGGGAATGGTCGGAGTTTTGCCGGGTCATGGCCGTCATCTCCTCCAGGGCGGTGGCGGTTTCCTCCAGGGATGAGGCCTGTTGCAGGGTCCCGGCCGCCAGTTTCTGGCTGGCTTGAGAGACGTACGCGGAAGCCGCGGAAACCTGGGCCGCGCTGCCGGTAAGCGCGCTGATGATGCGGTTTACCGGCGCAGAAAGGGTGCGGCTCAGATACAGACCGATGCCCATGGCCAGGCCGAACCCCAGAGCCATGCCCAGCAGGTTGAAGAACGTCACCCGATGGGCCAAACTGGAGGCCTTTTCCTGTAAATGGTATTGGGCATTTTTATTGGCATTGATGATGGCTTCCAGCCATTTCAAGGTCTCTTCCTGCTTTTCCTGGGAGACGCCCACTGACCGTTGGGTCATGACGTTGGTCAAGTCCTGCAGCTCTGTTCCTAGAAGCCCTGCGGCCTCCGATTTGGCGATCTCTTCACTCAGACGGATGATTTTGTCGTTTTCCTCCTGCCAGGCTTTCAGGGCCTGGTTAAATTTTGGCCACAGCCCCGACTCCTCCTGGTCTTTTTTATCCAGCAGCGCCGCATAATCTTTGGCCGCGTCTTCATAAGTCTTTCTGGCCTTTTTGACCTGGGCCCCCAGCTTTTGCCGCAGGTCCAGTTTCAGCCAGGGGTTGATGAGGGTCCGTTGGGCCACGATTACGTGCTGGAAGGCCTCCTTCATCACCAACAGCTGCTCGATGGAGGTGGAATGCACGTCCTTCATTTCGTTCAGGTATTGGTCCAGGGTCACCGTGCCCCGCCAACCGCAGATTCCGACCACCAGAGTGATGCCGGCCAACAGCGAAAAACTCAGTATCAGTTTCCAACCCAATTTTAGTTGGTGCAGCATGGCAAACCTCCGCTTAAGCCTGGATGAGCCGATGGAGAATTATGGTTTTGCCCCAAAGGGGATTGGCCTCTTTGTTAGCAGAGGATTGTTAGGGGATAATTAGGTTTGGGTTTATTTTTTGATAAAGGCACGCGCTCCCTGCCCCGCCGGACAATGGGGGGAAAATATTTGTAAAAATAAATAATGGAGAGTAAATTGCCGATTAGTTGGATGATTAGGTAGAGGCATGATGATGCGCTGATCATCCGCGTGGCAGTTTGGATTGCCCTGGAAATTGGAGGCAGAGAGATCCATGGCCCCGGGAATAATACCGAAAAAGCCCCCATCCCCCCAGTCAGTCAAATCCCTTGCCGGTCTTAAGGTTTTCGAGGCAGGCGCCAACCCCGGTTTGCCTCAGAGGGGGGCCACCAGGGTCCGGGCCGGGGGCGCCGGAGCCGAGATGCACTCGCGGCTGTGGCCGCGGTGTGTCCCCCGGGAGACGGTAGCCGGGTGCCCGGCAACTTCCCTGCCTCCCCTTTTACCGGCGCCCGGGGCCGGATCATAATACGGTGGCGACCATGGACAACGCTACTCGCCGGGAGGCGGAAGAGGCTTTAGAGAAACTCTTTACCCACTCCCCCATGGGTGTCTTCATTGCCAGGGGCAAGAAGGTCGAACTGGTCAACCCCGGCTTCCAGCAAATTACCGGCTATAGTGAAGCTGAGTTAATGGCCATGGACCCTCTGGGGCTCGTTGCCCCTGGATTCAGGGAGGAGGTCAGGGAAAAGGCCATTCGTATGTTGAAAGGTCAAAGTTCCTTGCCTTATGAGTTCCCATTTATCACCAAGGGCGGTCAATCCGGGTGGGCCATGGCTACCGTGGTCTCCACTCTCTATCGAGGGGAAAGGGCAACTCTGGGGTACATCCTGGATATCACCAGGCGCAAGCAGGCTGAAGAGGCGCTGCAGGAGAGCGAACATAAGTATCGCGAATTGGTGGAGAATGCTAACAGCATTATTCTGCGTTGGACCAGAGAAGGCAAAGTAACCTTCCTTAATGAGTTTGGCCAGAAATTCTTCGGCTATACCGAAGATGAAATTATCGGGCGCCACGTGGTCGGCACCATTGTGCCCGAAAGCGAGAGCACCGGACGAAATTTGCAGCCCTTGATGGATGAAATCTGTGCCGATCCAAGGAAATTCGAGAAAAACATTAATGAAAATATTCGCAGTAATGGTGAAAGGGTCTGGATCGACTGGACCAACAAGGTGGTTTTCGATCACCAGAGGCAGTTGGTGGAGATTCTGAGCATCGGGTCCGATATCACCGAGCGCAAGCGGGCAGAGGAAAAGCTGAAACAGCGCACCGAAGAACTGGCGGCCCTTAATGCCCTGGCGCACCGGGTAGGGGCCTGCCTTTCCCTGGATGAGTTTGTGGCTGCAGCCCTGGACCCGATTGTCTACCCCATAACGCCCGACCAGGTGTTGCTCTATGTGAGGAAAAACGATCACCTGGTCCTGCAGGGAACCTGGCCGGACCGAACCGCGATGAGCTGTAACCAAGCGCGGTTGCAGACCGGAGAACGCCTGTGCGGTTTGGCGCTGCAGGCAGGCCAGCCGATCTATTTTTCTAATATCCCCGCCGATCCCCGGTGCACCCTGAAGGCCTGCAACGAGGCCGGTCTCCGGTCCTTTGCGGCCCTGACCTTGGTCAGCGGCGAGCGCCTCCTAGGGGTGCTGGGGCTGGCCTGGGCCCAAGAGCAAGACCTGCAGGCCCAGTCGGGGTTTCTGGAGACTATCGCCGGAGAGGTCGCCATGGGGCTCCATAACGCCCTGTTGTACCGGGAACTGCAGGAGCGCGCCAATGATCTGGACCAGCGGGTGCGGGAGCGCACGGTGCAACTGCGGGCCGCCAATAAGGAACTGGAGGCCTTCGCCTATTCCATCTCCCACGATCTGCGGGCGCCCCTGCGAGCGGTGAGCGGTTTTGCCCAGATTATCGCCCGCCGCCACCAGGCGGCGCTCAACGAGGAGGGGCGCCACTATGTGGACAACATCGTCCTGGCCGCGGAGCGCATGGGGCATCTCATCGAGGACTTGTTGGCTTATTCGCGTCTGGGGCGCCAGGCCCTGACCATCAGGAACCTGGACTTAAAAGAAGTTTTACGGCGGGTGCTGGACGACCTGGAGGCCCGGGTGGCCGCGACGGGGGCGGTGGTACACGTGGCCGAGGATTTGCCCTGGGTTCCAGGCGACCCCACCATGTTACACCAGATCTTCACCAATCTTTTGGACAACGCCCTGATCTATCGGCAGCCGGGAGTCGCCCCGGTCATCAGGGTGAGCTGGCGCGCCGATGCGGATCAGATCGTTTTGGCGGTAGCCGACAACGGCATCGGCATTGAGTCCGCCTACCATGAGAAAATCTTTAATGTTTTCCAACGCCTGCACAGCGATGAGGAATATCCCGGCACCGGCATCGGCCTGGCCATCGTGAAAAAGTCGGTAATCATGTTGGGGGGCCAGGTTTGGGTGGAGTCCGAGCCAGGCAAAGGGAGCACCTTTTACCTAAAAATGCCTAAGGAGTGAGACATGCCCCGACCCGCCCATATCCTGCTGGTGGAGGACAACCGCCTGGACATCGAGTTGACCCTGGATGCATTCAGGGAAGCTCACTTAGGAAATACGGTGTATGTGGCTAAAAACGGGGAGGAGGCTTTGGCGTACCTTTTTGGCCGCGAGCCATATGGCGACCGCAAACAATATCCCCTGCCAGACATTATCCTTCTGGACCTGAAAATGCCGGGTATCGATGGCTTCGAAGTCCTGCGTCAAGTGAAAGGCGCCCCCGAACTTAAGCGGCTCCCTGTGATTATTCTCACTTCCTCCCGGGAAGAAGGCGATCTGGCCCTGTCTTATGATTGCGGGGCCAACAGTTACCTGGTCAAGCCCGTATCCTTCGAGGGTTTTCTGAAAGTGGTGGAGCAGGTGCAGAGCTACTGGCTCATTCTCAACGTGGGGCCCCCCGCGGAGGGCAAGCAATGACCCCCCTGATCAAAGTGCTTTATGTGGACGACAATCCCCTGGACCGGGAGCTGGTGCGGGATGCTCTGGAGAAGGAGCAGGAAGGCTTCCAGGTCACGGAGGCGTCCTCCCGCCGGGAGTTCGAGGCCCGCTTACAGGAGGGCGGCTTCGACCTGGTGCTGAGCGATTTCAACATTCTGGGTTTTGAGGGATTGCAGGTCATTAAGGCGGTGCAGGCCAACTCCCCTGACCTGCCGGTGATTATCGTCACCGGCACCGGCTCTGAGGAAATCGCGGTGGAGGCTTTGCGTGCCGGAGCCTCGGATTATGTCATCAAGACCCCCCGCCATATTCAACGCTTACCCATTACCATTCAGG
>JAKAGH010000311.1 GCA_021817645.1 Deltaproteobacteria bacterium | reverse complement strand
CTCCATTGCCGGCTGCATGATCCTGGACGGCAAGGTGGAGAGGAACTCCCTGGCCCGGGTGCTGCGCAAGGACAAGGTCCTCATCGAGGGCGCCAAGATCAATTCCTTGAAGCGCTTCAAAGATGACGTCAAGGAGGTCTTGACCGGCTATGAATGCGGCATCGGCCTGGACCGGTTTAACGACTACCAGCCCGGGGACATTATCGAGGCTTATACTCAGGAAAAAGTGAAGGCTCTCCTGGAAGCCCTGCCTAGCCGGGAAGAGAAGGCAGAAGAGTAAATAAGGGTATATTTCAGGCACTTCCAGCCTGACAGAGAGAAAGACATGATTGTGGCCGCGGCCCGCCTGACCTTGCTCATCCCCGATAACAATTCTTTAAAGGGGAAACGCCAGGTGGTGCGGAGCCTCATCGAGAAGGTGCGCCACCGCTTCGGCATAGCCATCGCGGAAGTCGACAGCCACGATCTGTGGCAGCGCGCCGAACTGGGGCTGGCAGTGGTGGGCAATGACGAGAAGGTCTTGAGCCACACGCTGGACCGGGTAATGCATTTCCTGGAGAACCAGCACCTGGCGGAGATCATCGACTCCCAGCTGGAGCTGATGCACCTGGAGAAATAGAAAGATGGTTACAGGCGGCGGCAAAAGGGTAACCCGGGTGGCGGAACTGCTTAAAGAACAGATCGCCTTGATTCTGCTCCACAAAAGCCACGATCCCCGGCTCCAGGACCTGACGATCACCGGGGTGGAGATGACCCCGGATTTGAAACAGGCCCGGGTTTTCTATCTTCTCCGGGAAGGAGTGGACCCGGAGCAGGTGCAGGCCGCGCTGAAAAAGGGCCTGGGCTTCATCAAACAGGAACTGGCCCGGGAACATCTCCTCAGGGTGATGCCGGAGTTCTTCTTCCTGCCGGATACGGGCTTGGACCGGGCCGCGCAGTTGGAACTGCTCTTTCAAGAGGCCAAAGGCAAACCGGGATCCCAAGATTAGGCAGTGTGTCGAGCGATGGTTTTTTATTAGGAAGATTCGGTGGCAGAGACGGAATTTACCTTTGCGGATGCAGGTGCCGCAGAACCGATTACCCAATTATTACTGGAATGCGGATTGCCTTACGAGGATATCGGCAATCACTTACATAATTTCATCCTAGCCAATCGTAGTGGCAGAACCATCGGCGTAGTTGGACTGGAATTGTATGGCAGGATTGCCTTGCTGCGCTCGCTGGCGGTGGCGGTTCCCGATCGGGGCCAGGGCCTGGCCCGGGCCCTCTTTGCCAGGGCAGCTGCCCATGCCCTTTTACAGGGAGTCAACGCCCTTTATTTGCTGACCACCCACGGTACATGAGCAATTGCTATGGTTAAAAAATCCCAAGAAATTTTAAGGATCATTGAGGAGAACCGGGAACCCATCAAGGGCTTCGGGGTTCGCAGCTTAGGTCTGTTCGGCTCTGCGGTTCGAGGTGAAGCTACTGACAGGAGTGACCTAGATTTTATAGTGGAATTAGAGAAAAAAACTTTTGATGCTTATATGGGCTTAAAGAAATTTCTGGAAGATTTGTTTGAATGCAAGGTCGATTTAGTGCTTAAAGAAAATATTAAACCACGGTTGCGGGAACCGATATTAAAAGAATCAGTATATGCCCAGGGATTATAAAGTTTATCTTGATGATTATTTTAGAGTTGATCTGGAAATAATCTGGGACATTATTGAAAATAAGCTCTCTCAATTAGAGAAACAAGTTAAAGAAATGTATCAAGCCTAAACCATATGCTCTCCGGCATCCTGCTCATTGACAAACCCGAGGGCCTCAGCTCCTTCGACGTGGTGCGCCGGGTCCGGAAGGCCCTGAAGGTGCGCAAAACCGGGCACGCCGGGACCCTGGACCCCTTTGCCACCGGGCTGCTGCTCCTGTGCCTGGGGGAGGCCACCAAGCTGGTGCCTTTCCTGATGCCGGAGCCCAAGACTTACCGGGCGGTGATGAAATTAGGGGAAGAGACCGACACCCAGGACCCCACGGGCCGGGTGGTGGCCACTTCCCGGGAGTTGCCGGAGCCGGAGCTCCTTTACGAGGCTGCGGCCCGGTTCGTGGGAGAGATCGAACAGACGCCCCCCATGTATTCGGCTTTGCACCATCAAGGGGAGCGCCTGTACAAAATAGCCCGCCGGGGGGAGACGGTGCAGGTCCAGCCCCGGCAGGTGACGATTTACGAATTGCAGGTGGGGGAGGTGGCGCTCCCCTTTGTCACCATGACCGTGACCTGCTCCCAGGGGACCTATATCCGCACCCTGGCCGCGGACCTGGGCCGAGCCCTGGGCTGCGGCGCGCACCTGGCCGCCTTGCGCCGTCTGGCGGTGGGGCCTTTCCGGGTGGAAGAGGGCCTGGCCCTGGAGGTCATGGCAGAGAGGGCCGGAGAAGAATTATACTCCCGGATCATCCCCCTGGGGGAATGTCTGCCGGGACTGCAAGCCCTGGAAGTGGGGCCGGAGGAAGCGCAGTTTTTGCGCCAGGGCCGCACCATCCCCTGGCCCGGGAATCATCTGGCGCCGGGAGAGCGGGTGCGGGTGATGGCGGCAGGGGAGCTGCTGGCGGTGGCCGCAGTCCGGGCCGCGGCAGACCGGTTGGAACTGGCCCCGGTACGGGTATTCGGGACAGTGAGCAGTAAGCAATGAGCAGTGTAGGGGCGAACCTGGTGTTCGCCCATCACAGAGGGCGGATACCAAATTCGCCCCTACAGAAAAAAGCTTGCAGCGATCGGCTTTAAAAAAGGAAAAAAATATCGCCGGCGCGGGTTTAAGGCTACTCGCGGCAGACGGTTCTGAAAAAATTGGGCTATCAATCAGTTACTCAGTTTTTCCAGCTGCATGCTGCCAGCTGAGAGCTGATAGCTAAAAAAAGGAGGAAGTCGTGGGCTTAAATACGGAAACGAAGCGGGAGATCATTGATCGCTTCCGGCTGCATGAGGCGGATACCGGCTCACCGGAAGTGCAAGTGGCCATCTTAAGCGAGAGGATCAATTATTTGACGGATCACTTCAAGTCACATGCCAAAGATCACCACTCCCGCCGGGGGCTGATCAAGCTGGTTGGTCAGCGCCGCAGGCTCCTGAACTTTTTGAAGAATAAGGATATCGAACGTTACCGGACCTTGATCGAACAACTGGGTCTGCGTAAATAGGAGGCAGTTTAAATAACATGTCAAAAATATTTAAAGTAGAAGTGGGAGGCACTGACCTCAGCTTCGAAACGGGCCGTCTGGCCCAGCAAGCTAGCGGCTCCGTATTGGTCAGATACGGAGAGAGCGCGGTGCTGGTCACCGCCGTCATCTCGGATTCGACCCGGGAGGGCATCGACTTTTTGCCTTTGACGGTGGATTATATGGAAAAGGCCTATGCCGCGGGCCGGGTCCCGGGGAGTTTTTTCCGCCGGGAGATCGGCCGTCCCAGTGAAAAGGAGACCCTCACTTCCCGGCTCATTGACCGCCCCGTCAGGCCGCTTTTTCCCAAAGGGCTGAAAAACGAAATCCAGATTATTGCCACCGTGCTCTCCGGAGACCCGGAAACCGATCCGGATATTCCGGCTCTGAACGGCGCGGCCGCAGCCCTGGAGATCTCCAACGTCCCCTTCAAAGGCCCGGTGGCCGCAGTGCGAGTGGCCAAGGTGGGGGAGGAATTGGTGGTCAATCCCACCGCGTCCCAAATGAAGGAAGCCCGGTTGAACCTCATTGTCGCGGGCGCTCCTC
>JAKAGH010000310.1 GCA_021817645.1 Deltaproteobacteria bacterium | reverse complement strand
CTAGGAATATGCCCAATATTATTCCCTCTCCCCTCGGGGAGAGGGTTAGGGTGAGGGGGGCGACTTTGGCTAAGTGGCTGTAATCAGCCCAAAGACGCCACCCCCACCCCGACCCTCCCCCCTCGAAGGGGGAGGGGGAAAGACCGGCCAAGTTATGTACGGCATTCCTGGGACACAACACTATCATAGACCAGTCAAGACCTCTGCAAAATGGCCTGTCAAAACCTGTTTGACTGCAACTCAGTATTAATTTATTGCACCGACACTTCCACGGAGTCGCCCAGGCCGTCCGGGCCCAGCGCGGTGAGATGGTGCCGGCCCCGGGCCAGGGAGACTGTCAGGTGGTAGGGCGGGCCCACGGTCCCCACCTCCCGGCCGTCCACAAACCAGCTCACCTGCCGCATGCGGTTGCGGCACATGGCTTTTAAAGTCACCTCCACGCCCTCGTCCCGAGGGGTCAGCAGAAACCGGTCCCCGGCCAGAGGATAAACAATATTGATCCGGCCCCCCTCCCGGGGATCAGGCCTGGCCGGGGTAGCCCAAGTGGAGGTGGTGCCAGGGCTCGCGGTCTCCGGCCGGAAAACCCGGGTCAGATCCGGGTCGAACCCCGCCAGGCGGAACCTGCCCTCCGCGCCCTTGTCATAACGCTCCTGGAGCCAGCCGGCATAAGCGGTATCCAGCCGGTGCCAGGGGGAATGTGGCCGATGGTAGCTGCATTCCCGAGCAGGCTCAGTACCGCTGATAAAAAATTCCTCCACCTGAAAGGCGCAGCCGGGGCCGGGGCGCATTCCGGAAAAAGCGCAGACCTGGGTTCTGGTCACTCCTTCCGGCCGGGGGCAGGGCTCGGGAGGCCCGGCCGCAAAGAGGGCCGCGGCCAGGTCCGCCAGGATAGGAGCCGCGGCGGAGGCCCCGCTCTGCTGCGCGGTGGGGCGGCCGTCAAAGTTCCCCACCCAGACGGCCAGGGTGTAGCGGGGGGAGTAGGCCGCGGCCCAGCAATCCCGGTAGCGGGTGCTGGTCCCAGTCTTGAGAGACAGGCGGAAGGGCGGGTTCATGGCCGGCGCGCCGCCGAAGGCCCGGGACCGGGCCAGGGGATCGGCCAGGATATCGCTGACAATGAACGCGGCCTGCTCGGAGAAGACCGCGGCTTCCCCTCCCGGCGGCTGGTCCCGGCGCAGGTTGAGCGGCCGGTAAATGCCGCCGTTGGCCAGGCAGGCGTAGGCCGCGGCCATCTGCAGGAGGCTTACTTCCGGGTTGCCCACCACCAGTCCCAGGCCATAATATTCCGGTCCCCGCTCCTTGCGGTTGATGAGGCGCAGGCGGTTCAGGGTTTCGTAATAGCGCTCCGGTCCCACTAGATTGAGGAGGCGCACCGCCGCCAGGTTCAGGGAGTTGCCCAGGGCCTCCCGGAAGGAGACCGGGCCGTGGGCCACCCGGTCGAAGTTTGCCGGAAAGAACTCGCCCCCGGGGATGCGGTAACGGCGCTCCGTGTCCTCGATGACCGAAGCGGAAGTGAAACCCCGGTCCAGGGCCAGGGCATAGAGGAAAGGCTTCAGGGCCGAACCGGGGGAACGCCAGGACGCGGCTCCGTTATTGTAGCCCCCGTCTTTGGGGCCATAGCGCAGTGAGCCCGCCAGGGCCAGGACCTCCGGCCCCCGGTTGTCCAGGATCACCGCCGCGGCCTGGCGGGAGCCGCCGGCCCGGAGCCGCCCGGCATGGGAGAGGAGGATCTGCTCCACCTGCCGCTGCAGGGTGAGGTTCAGGGTGGTGCGCACCGTGCCTGCCTCTTTCCCCTTTTCCCCGGCCAGCACCAGATTCACGAAGTGGGGGGCCAGGAAAGGGAACCCGGTGCGGCTGCCTGCCACTCCGGCCAGCGCCAGGGACTCGCCCCGGGCTGTTTGCAGTTCCTGCTCGCTCAGAAAACCCAAGGCAGCCATGCGGCCCAGCACCCAATCCCGGCGGGCGAGCAGCCGCTTCTTATTGCGCCCCAAAGGATTAAGCCGCCCCGGGGCCTTGGCCAGAGAGGCCAGCACCGCGGCTTCGGACGGCGAGAGGCCGGCCGCGCTCCGGCCGAAATAAGCCAGGGCCGCGGTCTCCACCCCGGTCAGGTTGTTTCCCTGGGGGACCCGGTCCAGATAACGCCGCAGGATTTCCTCTTTTGATAGCGCCGCCTCGAGGCGCAGGCTCCGGCACATCTCCACCACTTTCCGGGACCAGGTGCGGGGTCCCGGATAAGTGAGGCGGGCCAGCTGCTGGGTGATGGTGGAAGCGCCGGACACCACTCTGCCGGCCCGAAGATTGCTGAGCGCGGCTCTGGCCACCGCCACCGGATCGACTCCGGGGTGTTCCCAAAACCGCTGATCCTCCGCAGCCACGAAGGCCGCAGTCACCAGCCGCGGCAGGGGCCCCGGCGGCAGCTTCACTCCCCGGCTGCCGTCGGCCGCCAGCCCCAAAAAGAGGACGCGGCCCTGGCGGTCCAGGACTAGAGGCCCGGAGCCAGGAGAAAGCGCGGCTAGGTCCACCGGGGAAAGGTGCGCCAACCCTAGCACCCCCGCGGCTAAAACCACGGGCAGGACTGTGGCTACCAAGAGGCGGCTGGTTTTATATCTCGTAAACCGCATGATAGCTTCTCTTTCTGTTCTGAAAGTCTTGATGCGCAGGCTGGAAAGCCTGCGCCACCGAGGCTTTCATGGTTTTGGGTGAGCCACAGGTTCATGAATGGCTGGTTCCTAAGCTCTATTTTGGCGTCCCAGAAATACCTTGCATAAGTTGCTTGGTCTTTTCTCCCTCCCCCTTGAGAGGGGGGAGGGTCGGGGTGGGGGTGGCGTCTTTGGGCTGATTACGGCTGTTTGGCCAAGTCGCCCCCCTCACCCTAACCCTCTCCCCCGAGGGTAGGGGGAATAATAATAAGTATATCCATGATATATAAACTCATAGGTAATGTTCAGACCAGTAGGGTGCGTTTCACGCACCTCTTCTGGCGCATTAGCAGCACAGGCTGAAAAGCCTGTGCTGCCACCGGAAGCATTGCCGGCGTAGGGTGCGTCCTACGCACCATCTTTTAATTCTGGTTCCTAAGCAGAGCTTGGGAACGAGGGAGTAATTCCTCTCTTGCGTCTTTCTTTGCGCCTTTGCGACTTTGCGTGAGGCTTATCTTTTCGGCGCAAAGAGCCAGCTTGTCTCACTTCTTCACGGCCGCGCCTTAATGGTAATCTCTCCTTTGGGGGTACAGCCGTACACCAACGGCGCGTACATGGCCGACACCTTGGTGGCGGGGTGGACAAAAGTCCCTTCGCACACCGCCCGGGCGTAGTATTCGAACACCTGGGGGCCGTGGTAGACCCAATCCCGGAAGGCCAGGACCCGGTCTTCCCGCATCTCCAGGTGGTTGGGCCGGAAGCGCATCAGGCCCTCAGGGGAGAAGTAGTCGAACCGGTCCTCTTCCTCGGGCGCGGCCTCCTCCGTCTTAAACACCGGGTTTACCGCCACCAGGCCCGCGGGCAGGGGATCGTCAATCACCACATACCTGGTGCTCTGGGCCAAAGGCTCCAACTGCACGGTCACTTTCACCATATCCCCCACCCGGATCTCCTGGGAGCCGTCGGTGTTAGCGATGGTCCGGGTCACTTTGAAGCCCTGGGCCGCGCCGGTGGGCGCCAGGTCGAGGCGGGGGTAGGTGAGTTCCAACTGGTAGAGCCAGGTGCGGCCCTTCTCGCCGCTGAGCTTGGTTGCCGGGTTCTTCAG
>JAKAGH010000309.1 GCA_021817645.1 Deltaproteobacteria bacterium | reverse complement strand
GCCAAAGGCCCGTGTGGAACTACTCTGAAATCCTTAATGCGCAGGCTGGAAAGCCTGCGCCACTGATGTTTTCATAGTCTTGCGTGAGCCGATAGCTCATGAACGGCTCGTTGCCTATTTCTCTCTTCCCCGTTTGGCCTTTTTCCTCGATTCATTCACTGCGGCCAGCACCTGCTCCACTACCTGCTCCAGGGAATGCCGGTCAGTATCGATGACGATATGGGCCGCGGCCGCATACAGGGGTTGCCGGGTCTGGAGGACCTCCGCCACTTCCTCCAGAGTGCTGCGTCCGGTGAGGCTGGGGCGCTGGCTCACTTCCCGCTGATCCCGGGAGAGGCGCTCCTGGATCGTGGCCGGGTCGGCCCGGAGCCAGACCACCACCCCCTTGCCCCGGAGAATCTCCACGTTTTCCGGGTCCAGGACCGCACCGCCGCCGGTGGCCAGCACCTGGCCGCCGGCCCGGCCAAAGCGAGCCACTATTTCCTTTTCCCGCCGCCGGAACTCGGCCCAGCCTTTTGCCGCCACCAGGTCGGTGATGGAGAGGCCCAGCTCTGCCTCCAGGACCTGATCCAGGTCCACGAAGGGCCGGGCAAACCTTTGGGCCAGCAGGGTCCCCACCGCGCTTTTGCCGGTGGCCCGGTAGCCGATGAGGACCAGGTTGCGCTCCCGGGTCAGGTAGGGGTGAAGCTCCCCAGCATCTTCATTTTGTGGTGGCATCAGCGGAAATTAAATCCTATCAACCTAAGCTTCATTAAACAGATATCTCAATGCAGGGGCGGACCCTTATGTTCCCCCTGGGGTGGGAGAACACCGGGTTCGTCCCCACTTTTCAATAGTCTTTTAAAACCAATTATCGCCGTTGCCAAAAGTTATTTCCGATTGGTAATCCAGAGGTAGGGGCACAGCAAGCTGTGCCCCTACCACCGAAAAAACTTTTGGTAATCCCTATAGTATTCAAAATTAAGGGCGCGGATGGCCTAGTTTACTAAAATTACTCAAAGAAGGGAAGGGTTCCCTGGCGAGGCGGGTCGGCTGAGGGCTATTAATACTTTCCCAGGAGAATCAGGCCGCCGATAATGATGAAGGCCACTCCTGCCAGCTTCTTGATCAGCGCGGGCTGGATCCACTGCGTCAGAATACTGCCGAACGCTACTCCTAGAAGGGTGGCCAGGCAGAGGGCCACACACGCCGCGGTGAAAACCGTCCACGGCACCCCGGTTTCCGCGGTCATGCTCAGGGCCGCCAGCTGGGTCTTGTCTCCCATTTCCGCCAGAAAGACGGTGGCGAAGGTCACCCAAAAGACTTTTCCATCCATGTGGTGTTTCCTGGGATATTAGTGCCAAAACGCCGGGGCTCTTGCCACCGGAGAACCCTAACTGTTATTAAAAATAGTTTTTGGCACCAATTAGAAGTAGTTCTTGTCCCCCCCTTTGAAAAAGGGGGGTTAGGGGGATTTGCTAAGCGCCTGAAATCCAGCTAAATCCCCCTTTTTCCAAGGGGGCCTTAAGACATCTGTGATTTTTTATGAGACCCTGTATTTCCACGTCAGTTCTGCATCAACCTGCTAAATCAGGGGAGGTGCAGGCTGCTTCCCTCCTGAGCGGCGTCTATCTGGAGGGAACCACCTCCCTCTGCTGCCGCCATTTTTCGAGCCCGCTCCACGATTTGGCGCACCTGGGCATCGCTGCGGCCGGGGTCGTGGTGGGTCAGGAGCAGCGACCGCACCCCTGCCTGCAGGGCCAGGGTTACTGCTTCCTCATAGGTGGAATGGCCCCAGCCCCGGTGGTCCTTTAATTCCTCCGGCAGATACTGGGCATCGTGAATCAGCAGGTCGCACCCCTTGGCAAACTGCGCAAACTCCCGGAGCCGGCGGCCGCCCCCCGCGGACAATTCGTTATCAGTAATGAAGACGAAGGAAGTTTCCCCTTCGCGCAGACGATACCCCAAACCTCCCTGAGGATGGTTGAGAGGGATGGAGTCAATGGTCACCCCGTCCAGATTTATGGGGCCCCGGGCCACGTGGTTGAGGAAATCGATCCTGGCCTTGAGCTGATCGAAAGCCACGGGAAAGAAGCCGTTGCCCATGTGGTCATCGAAGACGCGGGTCAGGGCCTGGAAGGCGTGGGGCCAGCCGTCTACTACAACCTCGGTATCTTCGTCGTAAATGGGGGCAAAGAAAGGCAGGCCGATGAGATGATCCCAGTGGTTATGGGTGAGGAGGAGATGAAAGGACACCGGGTCGCCGACGCTGCGAAGATGGTCCCCCAAAAGACGCATGCCGGTGCCCGCGTCAATCACCACCCTATGGCCGGAGGCCAGCATGATTTCCACACAGGTGGTATTGCCGCCATATTCAAAGGTGAGGGGGCCGGGAGCCGGAATTGACCCCCTGGTGCCCCAGAACCGGATATCCATTAACCTTTTCTCCCATTATCCCCAAAACCCGGAACGCGTACCAACCCCACTCCTCTCTTTGGGAACCCGGCCATCATCTTACTCCAACCCGTCAATTAATTTAACGGAAATTTTTTCTTTTTCCAAAAAAGCGGCCCATAAGCCGAAACAGCCGGTGAGCATCATATCCCCCAGGGGCGCGGCGAAATGCCCGCCGGGCCAACCCCGGGCCAAACGCCGTTGGGGACCGGTAATCACGGTCAGGTCAGGCTTGGGGAGCCTGGGGAAGTCCGGGGCATAGGCGCAACCGTGGCCGTTATCGGCAAAGACCTCGTCGTTGGTGAGTTCGCCGGTTTGAAAACGGGTCAGGTGGTCAAAGAGTTTGGCCGGAGTCAGCAAACCCGTATGATGCTCATAAATGCCCCAGAGCCGTTCCTTTTGCACCAGTGCGGCAAAGGTGTGGGCGTTGCCCAGGTTCACCACCAGGAGGCCCTCTTCCCGGCGCGCCCGGGCCTGGGGGTCCAACAGCGCCCCCCGTACGCCCGCGGCGCAGGTATCCATCAACAGGGCGTCCGGCAGGGTTTTTTGTACAGCCAGCATGCGGGTGAACCGGGGCGGGACTTCCCGGAAGGCCAGGTCGGCCAGGAGTCCGCCCCGGCTTAAAAAGTCTTCCCAATATTCAAAACGGAAGCGGCGGTTGCTGCCCTGAGGGTCAAAGCCGTGGTCCTGCACGGCCACCGCGAAATGGCTGGGAAAAGGCACCTCAAAGGCATGAAAGATCGGCCCCAAGGAATCGAGGTCCACGTCTCCCAGGGTCAAGACCGCCGTGTCCGGGGGCGGGGCATCTGTGAGGACTACTCCCCATTGCTGCACCTCCGGGAGGCGGTCGCTCAAGGTCAGGGCCGCCTGGGGGGAGGCGGAAAGCGGCAGGCCCCGGGCCAGGTGCCTTCTCACCGCGCCGGTGAGCGGACCGCCGCCCATGACCCGGCCGCTAAGAAAGACCGCCTGCCCTTGAGCCGTAAGTTTTTCCAGGCGCCGCGCCAGCACCCGGGTGGGAGCCGGGAGCACCATTTTTACGGCATTTTCCACCGTCTGGCCCGGCTCCCAGAGAAACAGGTCCTGGGTGCCGCCGCCCACGTCGATTGCCAGGAGTGAACCTTCGAACATTAGCTTCCTCGGTGAATAAATAGTTCCAAGTTCCAGGTTCCAAGTTCCAAGTAAAAAAAATAAAACGCTTATTGCTTTTGCTCCGTATAATATGCGATAATTATATAGAATATATAGCAAAATGGAGTGAAAATATGCAACAGGAAGCTCTCAGTCTGCTGCAATTTCAGAAAAAGTTTGGTACTGAAA
>JAKAGH010000038.1 GCA_021817645.1 Deltaproteobacteria bacterium | reverse complement strand
CCTGCCATCCTGCTGATTCATGGGGGCAGCGGTGACAGCAAGCAGCTCCTGAGCCGGGCGGACGGCTTCTTAAAAATCCGGCCGGTTCAGGAGCACCTGTGCCGGCGCTATGTGGTGTTGGCCGCGGCATATCATTCCGATTACCTCGGCGGTCCCCGGGAGATCGAAAGCCTGGCCGCGGCCCTCCAGACCCTGGCCGGGTTGCCCCAGGTGGACCGGGCGCGGCTTGCCGCCCTGGGGGTGAGCCACGGGGGGTATCTGGCCCTGATGTGCGCCGGGCACCCCGGAATACCGGTAAAAATCAGAGCTGCGGTGAGCGTCTCCGGGGTGGTGGACGTGGCTGCGTTCCTGCAGCAGCGCTTCGGAGGCAACCGTCTGGGCCTCAGTCCGGCGGGGCGGGCCCTGGGCTGGCCCCCGGATCAAGACGCCCGGACCCGGGAAAATTACGCCCGCCTGTCCGTACTCACTTACGTGGGTAACTTCCAGGCTCCGGTCCTGGCCATTCATGGGACCCGGGACCATCTGGTGCCCGTCAGCCAGGCCCGCAGTCTCAAGGCGGCCCTGGAGCAGCGGCACAAAATTTTCGAGTATTTAGAGATTCCCACCGGCAAAATCGGCGGGCATTTTATTATCGTCACCAGCAAGGCGGTGTGGGAAAAGATTGACGCTTTTTTGAAAAAGTATCTCTAAATCTGAGTATGGGATTTCTTATTTTTGCGTCTCACTTTGCGCCTTTGCGTGAGGCTTATTTTTTTTGGGAGCAGAGGAGACGACCCTACTTACGAGGAGTTATTGATTATGTCCGCAGTGGAATTTCATGAGATTGCCGGCGAAACCCATGAAGACCCCCGGGGTTTCATCTTCTTTCCCTGGCAGCAAGGGGTGCAGGAGCCCCAGGAGGCGCTGCGCACCTTGCATCTGATCTCCATTGCGCCGGGGCAGACGCGGGGCAACCACCTCCATCCCGGCCACCGGGAATTTTTGTACGCGTTCCACGGCGCGGGAGTGCTGCTCTGGGAAGAACCGCCCGGCCAGGTGCAGGAAAGACTGCTCACCGGCAGGCGCACCCTGGTGCGCATTCCCCCGGGCATCGCCCATGCCCTCCGCAATCCCGGCCCGGGGGTCCTTTACCTGCTGGCCTGGCGGGAACGGGTGGCAGGCAGCCCGGCGGCACCGGAAAGCGTGAGCCGGACTCTCACCGCCTGAGCATTATCCGCAAGTAATGAAGTACTTATATAAGGCAATCTTTGGTGGCTCAGGCTTTCGAGCCTGTGCGGGTTTTCCGGCACAGCCTGGAAAGGCTGTGCCAACGGGATGAGGAAAGTTTTACTTCTTTAAGTGGCTATCTCCGGCCCGGTGCAAAGATTTTGTACAACACCACCACGGCCAGAGCCCCCCAAATGAGCATTGCTAACCAGGCCTTGCCCAGCCCCATGTTGATTATTTCTTCCGGCAACTTAGGTAGGGCGCTGAGATAGGGAGTCATGGTAAAAGCCATAAGGAGTGAGGTAAACAGCATCACTACCGCGATATTAATCATATCCAGAGAAGAAAAGGCATAGTAACCGGTTATTGCCAGCAGCGCCAGATAGATGAGCATAATCAGCGCCTGGTGTCCCTGGATGGCCAGCACCGCACCGGCCCAAAGATGTGGATTAACGGCCAGGAAAATCAGTTTTAAGAGGATTGTCACCGCAAAAATCCCTGCCAAAATTCTCTTTGCCAGCATTTTACACCCTCCATCAATGCTCCAAACCCCAGCCTCCATCGGGATCGGTTTGACTGCGCCAATTATACCCAGTCGCAGTCAAACGACGCTTTTCTCGTAGGGGCGGACCCATGTGTCCGCCCTAATGAGCGCACACACGTGGGCGCGCCCTGACGATTCCCTGCCTTTTGACTCCGGCTTGAAACCTCTGCGAAGGTCCCTCTTCTGTCATTCTGAACGGAGCGAAGCGGATTGAAGAATCTCGCTTTCGCTAGTGCCTATGAGATTCTTCGGTCGCTTCGCTTCCTCAGAATGACAATTTGGAGGACTTCCGCAAAGGTCTCCCTAATTTTATAAGATAGCCAGGATCAGAAGGATTTCCAGGAGGATGCTTTTCAGTCCGCAGAGCCGGATTTGGCGCGGCACACCGGGCAGCCCTGCAAACGCAGCGGCTTTTCCAGGCTGCTGGATGCCAGAAGTTCTTCGTTTTGCAGGATGTCCAGGGTGGGGCCGTCGGCCGCGACCTGGCCATCCTTCAAAATGATAGTGCGGGAGCAGAGGTCCAGGACCAGGTCCAGATCGTGGGTGGCGATGATGCGGGTATGCTTGAAGGTTTTTAACAGCTCGATGAGCTGCCGGCGGGTTTTGGGATCCAGGGCCGCACTCGGCTCATCCATGACCAGAATGTCGGGTGACATGGCCAGAACTGAGGCAATGGCCACGGCCCGCTTTTCCCCGCCGGAAAGCCGGTAAGGGGGGCGGTCCTGGAGATGCGAGGCCCCCACCCTAGCCAGGGAGTCCTTCACCAATTGGTCCACTTCCGCCGGCGGCAGCCCCAGGTTCAGAGGGCCAAAGGCCACGTCATCGTAGACGATGGGCATGAACAATTGATCGTCCGGGTCCTGGAAAACCATACCCACCGTGCGCCGCACATGGGACAGGGTGTTTTTGTTCAAAGGCAGGCCGCCGATCCGCACCTCTCCGGCCTGGGGCATCAGGCAGCCGTTCAGATGCAGCAGCAGCGTGGACTTGCCGGCCCCGTTCGCCCCGATGATGGCCACGGCCTCTCCATGGGTGAGAAGGAAGGAGACACCCTGAAGGGCCGCGGTGCCGTCCGGATAGTGATACTTCAGGTCTTTGACTTCCACTAAGTGGTGGCTCATCTGATGAACTCCGCGGCCAAATTCCCCAGCAAGTGCGGAATATTATACCAGCGCATGAAGACGAAAAGGGTGGACCAGCCCAGGAGAAACGCGGCATCCTGAACGCGCAGGCGCACCGGCCGGAGCAGGTGAATCCTCCCCTCAAAGCCCCGGGAGAGCATGGCCAGATGGATGCGCCGGGCCCGGGCCAGGGTGCGCAGGAGCAACTGGCCGATCATAAAACTGAAGACCTTTAAGCCCAGGCCCCGGCCCTGGAAGGAACGCAGGGCCCGGGCCCGGACCAGCCGCAGCGCCTCGTCCGTCAAGACAAAAATATAACGGTACAAAAACAGGAGTTGCATGACAAAGCTCCGGGGAGCTCCCAATTTATCCAGGGCCAGGCAGACGGCATTGAGGCCGGTGCCGGCGATCAAGATCAGAGCGGCGCTGACGGTGAGGGTAAAGCGGATCATGATGGAGGCAAAGGAGACCCAGCCCCCGGAGATGGCCACCGGCCCCAGATGCACCAGGATGGCCCGGTCCAGCAGGGGGTTGAAGATACCGATGAAAAAGGCAAAGGGAGCCGCCAACAAGATCTTCCGGGCCAGATAAGCAGGCGGCAGGTTGCCCACCGCTATGAGCGCCACTGGATAGATAAAAAAAGGCAGGAGACCGGTTACTTCGTATTTGCCAAAGGAGACTACGGCAACAATGAAAACCAGGGTGGTGAGGAGCTTCACCCGGGGGTCCAGCCGCTGCAGCGGCGTCTGCTGAGAGGACAGGGTCTCTAAGTAGCCGATGTTTAACAGGGCAGATTCGATATTTGCCATCAGCGCCGCCAAGGATGGAGAGGGCGGGGCTTAATCCTGCCGCCCCGCCCCGGAAAGTTCCAGGTTCAAAGTTAAGGTAGGGTGGGCACTGCCCACCCATTCCTTGCTGAAAAGTACTCAGTGGTAGCACAGGCTTTCCAGCCTGTGCGGATACCGGGCGGGCGAGACGCCCGCCGTTTACGTTTTTTTCCTGATTCAGGGCGGCCGCAGGCTCATGAACGACTGTCCTGAAAATTCCGCCCTGGCGCAGGCTGGAAAGCCTGCGCCACCAAATTTTTATCCTTTATGGATGCGGCAGCTCATGAACGACTGCTCTGCAAAGCGATTTCCCAGGGGTCCTTCTTACCCCTTGCTCTGGGCATAATATCTTCTCAGGCCCAAACCGATGGCCCCCACCAGCAGCAAAGTCATGGCCGCTCCGAGAATGCCGGCCAGGGATTTGCCGGCGCTGGCCTCCGGCCAGGCTTCGCCCTTTTTCCCTTCTTGTGACTCTTCCGGCTTTACTCCTTTTTCCTCTTCCGGCTTCTGGAAATCATAGTCCGGCAAGAAAGAGAGTTTCTCCTGGATCCAGGCCAGGGCCCCGTGCACTCCGCCCTTGGAAGATTCCAGTTCTTCCTTACCCGTTACGCCCTTAACGGACCATTCCAGGCCGTCCGGGTGGGTGGAGGCGAACCAGGACAGCATCCCCCCGGCCACCAGGGCGAACAGCGCCAGGCCGAGCAATAGCGGCGCATGGGAATGCTTTTTTGCCGGGGTGGAGGTCTTGGCCAGGGTCAGGATTTCCGGGTGCGCCTTCCAGACAAAGCTCACCACCGCCGCGGTGACCAGCCCCTCGACGATGCCGATACCCAGGTGTATGGGCTGCATTAAGAGAACAAAGGTAGAAAAGGTTAACTCGGAAATGCCGGAGAATAGCGTCTCCAGCACCACCCCGAAAGCCCCCAGTTGCAGCCCGATGATGGCGGCGGCCATGGCCCCCAGGAGAATGCGGCCTTGGGCCGCCTTTTCTCCTACAATCTTCTTATAAATAAAAGGGTAAGCGATAAAACAGGGGAAGAAACCGAGATTGAAGATGTTGCACCCCAGAGCCAAGAGCCCGCCGTCGGCAAAGAATAAGGCCTGAATGGTGAGGACCGAGGCCATGACCAAAAACGCCGCATAAGGACCCAGCAGGATGGCCAGGAGCATCCCTCCCCCCAGATGGCCGCTGGAGCCGGTGCCGGGAATGGTGAAGTTGATCATTTGGGCCGCGAAGATAAACGCTCCCAGGACCCCCATCAGGGGGACTTTATGTTCGTCCAGATCTTTCTGGAGTTTTTTGGCGCTATAGACAGTAAGACCTGCGGTGGCGGCCCACATGGCCCCACCCACGGCCGGGGACACTAACGCGTCGGCCATGTGCATAATCAATCCTCCCTAAGGTTCAAGGGCATTGTAACCCTATCTTTAAATTGTGTCATCAGCAAGGCAAAGTCCAGGCGCGGCAGGCTGTTGGCTAATCAGCGCTTGCGCCAGGCCTCCCAATTGGGCCGTCCCTGGGCGTCGCGCAGGTGGAGCACGTAGTCTCCCTTGGTCAGTTCGTAGGCCACTACCACCATCTTGCCGTCCAATTTATCGCACATCCCTTTGATCCCCACTTCGTCGCCGGGATTGATGGTGAACTCCTGGCGCTCCAGATACCAGACCGGGCCCAGATGCACCAGCACCTGGCCGTGAGATTTGGTGTCCACCAGGAGCGCCATGCCCGGATACATGCCTTCTTGGATCATTTCCGTGCGCACCTGCACCACCTTGCCGCGGTCGTTTAATGGCCGGCAAAGATTCGAGACCTTACAGGTATACGGCGCGTAAGGGCAGGTCCGGAACCCTTGACCCCGGCCCTGGCCCCAGGCTGTATCCGCCGCTCCCAAGACCAGGAAACCAAGCGCGGCCAATCCTAAAATCAAAAAAGGGTAACGTTTCATCATCATTCCTCCCAGTCGCTGGTTCAAAAAGCATAAACCATGGACAACAACGGGGTGATGTTGGCGTTGGTGTTCTTCCCCGCCAGGTCAAAGTTCACTCCCAGGGCCAGGGAAAATTTGTCCGTGGCCATATATTCGATCCCGGGCATTAACGAGAGGAGCGCGGTGGGGTCCTGGTTGGCTTTGGGCCCCACGATCCGCCCGGCATCCCAGGTGCTGGTCAGCTCCAAAAGCGCGACCCATTTCTTGGCAAAGGGATACTCCGCAGCCAGGTTGACGGTGACAAAATCCCGGGGGTGGTTGCGCCTCTCGATGGGATTGCCCTCCTCATCCACCTCCGCATCCAGGCTATAATCGGTCTGGAGAGTGTACCAAAGATTGCCATAAAAGATAAATGGCTTCAAGTATTTAGAGACATTCAAGCCGGTGGTGAAGGCATACGTGCCTCCGCCGATGGCATCCGCGCCCAGGCGGCCGGGATTGAGGTGGCGAAAGTGGCCGGTGGGAAACGTCGGGGTAAACAAGGCGGTGACCGTGGGCAGGACGGGGCCTTCTTCCACCAGGCGGTACTTGAAGGTCAGGCTGATGTCGCCGATTCCTCCGAAATCGGCGTGGCGTTCTCCATTCGGTCCGGGTTCATTGACGTTGCCGGCCCAGTTATGGATATAGGGGATCACGGTATAGACCTCGAGGTTATCCCAGAGGCCGTAGGTAAATTTCCAGCTCATGCCGAAGGATTGGAAATCTCCTCCCGCGGAAATGCGCCGCCAGCTGGGGCTGAAGGTCTTAGTGGTGAAACTCAGCCCGAAGGTGGGCTGGACCGCGAACTTGCCCTTCTCAATGGGGATGGCGGTATCGGCGATGATCGGCCCGAAAGTGGCGGGGCATTCATCTTCTTTAGCTTCTTCTTTTCCTTCATCCTTGGTTTTTTGTTCCGCTTCGGTTTTTCCCTCCTCTTTTGGGACTTTTGCGGAAAACGCCTTTTCCTCTTCGGCGGCGATTGCTGGATTAACCAAACCTGCTGCCGGATAAACCAGAGAGAGCGAGAGTAAGAATATCCAACCTCGTACAGACCTCATTAGCAGTTTCTCCTATTTATCCACGAAATGAGTTATCCGTCGATTGCCCTGCTGTCCCTGGATTGTTGCAGGGCGAATTGCCCCCCGAATCACCTTTCATCCAGGTGCAATCTTCCCTTCCAGGCAAGGCCGCAGGGGACAAAAAAAAACCACGAAAACCTGGCGCCTGCTGGCGCCCAAGCCTTCGTGGCTCTTTCATTCAAACTTGTGCTGCTGAAAATTTCCGGGGTTCACTCCCGGAGTTTCGGCAAATTTATTGCGAGGGGAAGAAAATGTCAAGCTTTTTTCCCTGTGAATTTGACGCCGCAGTAATTTGTGAGCATTTATCTACCCCCTGAAGCCGGGGGCATACCCAGGAGGATTCCCGCAACGATGGCCATACCTCCCCTATAAGCCCTTCAGCGCCTGGGCCAGATGGTTTAGATAGATATCTATTATCCCATCCTGATAGCCCAGCCCCTTGGTGATCCCCTCGATGCGATAGGCTTTTTGTTGAAGAAGCTCGGATTTCCAGCTCTCCGGATCGGCTCCCAACATATCCTTGGCCACATGTTCACCGGCCACAAACATGAAAGGCATCAGGACCACGGTGGCAGGGTTGGCTTTCTTGAGGGCATCGAAGGCCTCTTTCTTGCTGGGTTTGCCTTCTACAGTTCCCAGAAAGACATTCTGGTAATGGGAACGCAGCAGCCGGTCAAAGGCAAAATAGGCATTCTCTCCCTCGGGCACCGGGCTGCCATGTGCCATCAGGACCACCGCGGTATTTTTCAAGTCCGGAGGGAAAGTCTGGGCCACAACCCTGAGAACCTTTTCCTGATCCTCTTTGCTGCTCAGCAAAGGTTTTCCCAACGCGACTTTCAGACCAGGGATATCCCGGCTTACCTGCACGACTTTCTTGTCCCACTCCTCTCCCGGCACTATATGGAGAGACTGGATCACCACCCGGGAATAACCGGCTGCTTTTAATTCCCGCAAGGTCGTGCCCAGGTCATTGAGTTTTTGGCCCTTCTCCTTAGCCACCTTGTGCCGGACCTTATGAGAAGTGAAGGCCCAGTGGATTTCATAATCAGGAAAGCGCTCTTTGACTTTTTTTTCAAAGTGGTTGTAAGTGTCAAAGGCTTCTGTGGTGGTGCCGAAGGCCGCCAGCACGATGGCGGGTTTGGCGGTCGAGGCCGCGTTCAGGGTCCAAGGGGCGCTCACCACTGAGAGGATAAGCACCAGCCATAACCACCTAAATTTAACCTGCTTTAACATGTCGCCCTCCTTGTTGGTTTTTGGCAAAAAAAAATCCTTAAGTCACGATGACTTAAGGATTGCACCCAGCTTCTTTATCCCTAATGTGGCCTACCGCCCGCTATACCTCGTAGGGGCTAAGCCTTCATCCGGGCAGGTCTTCTGACTTCCGGTTCTTCCTACCGCCTGCGCCTTCCCATCTCGCTTTGGTGAGACAGTGGCTTTGTGCAGGTTTCGTCCCCGGTTACAGCGGCGGGACCGTGCCGGTTTTTCACCGGCTTCCCTATTATGCCCTATATGGGCACCCGAATTATTTAGAACACAACATATAGCGCTGAGTTCCGTTTGTCAAGGAAAAATTCCCCAGGCTGAATCAGGGCACCCAGGGCTGCTACCCCACCTCCGCCCTTAACCTTTCTCCTCCTGGCGCTTTTTTCTCCTTGCAGGAGAAAGGACGAATTTTTAAATCCTTTTCCCAACCTGCCGATCTAGGGAATGGGAGAGAAGCAGTTCTTCACCGGTTGAGACGGTGAGCTTTCCCGAGCTGCGAACCGGGAATGTTTGCGGCAAATCCAGTAAGCAAGGAGGCTCAGGTGCCATACCCGAAGTACGGCTAAACGCGGTGAACTGAGACATGGTTTCCCCCCTGTCGCCCTTAGGCGCTACGTCCCAACCGCTTTCCATCTACTGGAATCCTGCCAGTTCCTCCACCAATAATATCACTATCCACGCTTCCTCTCCCGGGGATGCCGCGGGGCAACTGGACGCCCTCAATAACCTGTACGCCCGGGCTTACCAGATGATGGCCCTGGCGGACCAGCTCTCGGGCACCGAAGGCCGGGCCAACTTTTCCCAGACCCCCACTCAGAGTTCGGATACGGCTGTCGCCGAAGTCACTTATTTTGACCAAACGCATTACCCGGTGCTGGTCCCGGCGGAGCAGTTTCAATTCAAGGTGCAGCAAGTGGCCCAGAATCAGGTCAACCAAGGCAGCTCTTTCAATCCGGATGCGGCGTCCGCGGTCAGTACCGGCACCGGCACTTTCACCCTGACCGTGGGCGGCACGGGCTATACCCTGCAGGTGGCCATCAACGCCAGCGATACCAACGCCACGGCCCTATCGAAAATCGCCCAGGCCATCGACGCCGCCAACACCGGCGTCACCGCCGACGTCGTCCGGGGCGACAACACCATCCAGCTCAATCTTTCCGGGCAAACCGGGGAGGACCAGGCCTTCTTCCTGGCGGATATCAGCGGCAACGTCGTCAGCGCCACCGGTGTCAATAACAGCACCCAGACCTCTGCAGACGCCAAGTTTCTGATGAACGGCACGGTCAACATCCAATCCGGCAACTCCGTGTCTCTGCTGGATGGGCACCTGCAGGTCAACCTCACCGGCACGGGTGTGGCCACGGTGACCACTGGGCCCCAGACGGGGGTGGGCCTGACGCAATCGCTGGCGGAGAGCATGAACAGCTTCGGCGCGCTGCTCGCCGGGAATCCCTATTTGAACCCGGACTTGTCCTCCGCCTGGTCGGACCTGGTGCAACAACAGGTGGGTATTCTCAGCAACTATGGTTTGGAAGGCGGCTCCCAGGGGCTGGTGGGGCTGGATACCGTCAAATTTACCCAGGCCCTGCAAGAAGACACCCGGGGGACCGCACAGGCCATCAGCGGCCTGGCGTCCCAACTGCAGGGGTTTGTCCAGGCTCTCACTTCTTACCCGGCCACGAGCCTGGTGTCCTCCTCCTCTTCCGGTTACCGCGCCGCCTATAGCAATTCTGCCGCGTCCCTGCCCTGGTGGCAGGGCGGGATCGGCGGGTTCTCCATCACGGTTTAGGGCTGAGGATAGAGAGCGTAGTGCACAGCTTGCTGTGCCCCTCATGGGCATAAAAAGCAGGGGTATAGCCAGAGGGGCATACAAGCTATGCCCCTACGACCTCCGAATGACAGCACCCTATTAGCTCTCTGGCCGCAACTTGGCCTTTGACCTTGCCCCATAAAATCAAAAGCCCCAAGTCCTTAGGACTTGGGGCCTATTATTTATCGACAGGTCCCGGGACGCAGCTCAAACTTTGAACTTTGAACCTGGAACTTTGAACTATCTTATTACGCCGGGGCCCGGCGCCAGAGACTCGACCAGGAGGATCTGGCCGCGGTTTCATCTTCCTCTTGCTGATAAGCCGGTTCCTGGAGCGCGGCGGTGGGGGCGTATTTGTCGATGATGGTTTGGGCTATGTCCCGCAATTCATCTGCGGCCCGGCTTTTTTGCACGTTCATGGGAAAGGGCACCAGCTGGTTGACCGCCTGCTCGATGGCCTGGTCATAGTGCATATAGCCTAAAACCTGGGGGGAGAGGTCCAGGAAACGGTTGCTCACGTTCTGGATAATCTGGGCCGCTTGAAAATCCCGGTCCGTTTTGACCATATTCACTACCACCAGGACCTGGTAATCTTTTAATATCTGGCGCAACACCTGGTACTGGTCCGGCTTTTTCCTCTGCAAGTGGCTCAACAGCTCGCTGATGGACTCAATCTTCACTTCCGGGGCCTTGCTGCCCGTTTGGTGCAGTAGCCAGAGCACATCGTCGTCTTTGGCGAACTCCCGGGAAATCCTGCGGAATAGGGAGTTTTTCAAGAAGCCATAGACATTTTGCAGGGAGGTGGCCTGACTGGTAAACACCGCAATCTTGCCCGCGGAATAATTAAAGAAATCCAGGGTGTTGAACGAAGTGCCCGCACCCAGATCCAGCAGCACGAAATCCGCGGGCAGGCTCTCAATCTGATTCAGCACCCGGATTTTTTGGGAATAGGTGGGGTTGGCCGCACCCAGGATGTCATCGGCCCCGCAGATCAGGCCGATACCCGCGATCTGGGTATCCAGGACCACTTCTTCCAGGTTTTCCACCCTTTTGAGCAGGAAATCCTCCAGGGTATGGGTGGGATAGCGGACGCCCATGAGGGTATGCAGATTGGCGCCCCCCAGGTCCGCATCCATCAGGACCACTCTCTTGCCCAGTCGCGCCAGGGAGATGCCCAGTCCCAGGGTGAAGATGCTTTTGCCGATGCCGCCTTTGCCGCCGCCGATGGCCCACAGTTTTTTGCCGTTCGCAGTTTCCGTCATTGTCTCTCTTCCCTGAGCCCTGAATCTTTTATTTGCTTCGGTCCAAGGCCATGGATTCCTGGCTCTTGGCATCCCGTCTCTGCCGCCAGAGGCTCCAGATACTCCTGACGGCCAAGGCCAAGCACCCATAAAGGACCAGGATAAAGCCGAAACTCCGCAGATTTTCCGGACCCCAGTTTTGCATAATAAAACCGCCCACAATCACCCCTATGCCGACCAGATAGATGCCCTGCGTGGCGGAGGGGGTCGGGGACGCGGGTTTTTCCTGGATCCGGTCCCAATGATCCCATAATTCTTTGATATCTTTGGTGGCGATGGACAACTGCCCTTCCAGGGCCTGCCGCATCTCCACGGAGGGTTCCTCCAATTCCAATCCCAGGAGAAAATCAGGATTGTCTCCACCTTGGGGCCGGGTCCACAGGACCGTGCCCTGGACCGCGATGGCCGTGCCGTTGCCACCCACCGGCAGGTGAATGATGCCGCCCCGGCCCTCGATTTCCTTGAGGTTCAGGCCCTCCGGGGGGTAGTGAACTTCCAGAATTACTCCCCCGGCAGACAGGCTCTTGATGGCCACCGGCAGATGAAAAGGCAGTCCTCCCCCTGAGGGTGAGAGGATTTCAAAGTCAGGGGGAGTGTTTCCGGAAGGGTGCGCATCCTCCATAATTATCGCCACCAGCCTTTATCTTTTTTCTGATTCTGATTTTGATTCTGAGTGCATAAGCGGCGCAGCCGGGAGATTTCCTTCTGCTGCTGGGTATCGATTCTTTCTTTCAGCAGCTTATTTTCCCGGGAGAAGCCTTCTTGTATTTCATGGAAGGCTCCTAATTTCCCCAATTCATAGAGCATGGCTTCATAACGGTCCCGTTCCACGGAAATGTTTTCCCGGGGCCGCCAGAGGACCCGCATCGCCCCCTGCTGATCATAGACTTCCGGCAAATTATGCGTCGGACTCTGGCCGGGAAGGGTAAACTTGCCCTCGGGCTCCTGCCAGCCCTGGGACCTGGGGCTGGGAGCGGAGAAGTTTCGGGGGACCGGCGGGGGCGGGGGTGGCGGCTCCTGCCGGGGCGGCGGGGGCGGCGCAACCGCAGGAGCCTGACCCCCGGCTCCGGAAAGGGCCGCAAACGCGCCCTGCAGTTCCTGGAGCAAGGTCGTCACCCGCTCCAACGCGGTTTGGGACGGGTCTTTCTGGGTGCTGCCGGTAATCAGGTTCTTTAATTCCCTGAGGCCCTGGGGGCGATTGCGGGCATCCCCCAAGGGCGCATGCCACAGGAGTCCCAGGAGGACCTGGGGATCAGTCAGCCCCGCCTCCAGAGCGATCTGCAGCAATTGCAGATAATATTCTTCCGCATCGGCCGCGGGGGCTAACAAGGCCTGCAGGACCACGGGGCGGGTGGCGATCAGCCCGTAAATGTCCTCCCACGCGGGCGGGGCCGGATCATCCTCCAATTCTTCCGGCGTGGCCGCGTTGGGGACGGTTCCCTGGAGAAACTCCCACAGCCGCGGACTGGGCCGGCAGGGAGGACTCTCCCAGGGGGGGCGGAGCCATCGCAAGTTCTCCTGGACCCGGGGCTCCAGGGAAGGCGGCGCCAGGACCAGGCCCCCGGCTCCAAAGACCATGAGCCGGTGCGGGTCGATAAAAGTGGAGGAAGGCACGGGCCAACCCTGGGGCAAGATGTAATAATGCTGCTCCCAGCCGCCCCCCACTTCGGCCACACACCCGGAGCGCCAGTCATCCGAGCCTCCGAAGGGGAAATCGTCCTCACCCGGCCGGACTTCCAAAACCAGGAGGTTGGAGGCGCTGCCGGTGCGCACCCCCAAATTGACCTGGACTCCTTCCATGCCCAAGTCTGCCAACCTTTTGGTCCAAATCCCCTGGGGCTGGTGAAAATCTAAATCAAGATCCACCGCACCCTTCGGATTTACGGCCACCAGGTCCCAACCGATTTGCAAATAGCGGCAGGCATATTTGGCTAACACGTCACTATAGTCCAGATCCCTTTTAAGATTTAAAATCCGGCCGAGCTCGTCGGGACGCACGCCCGCAGAAACCTTCTCCGGTGCGATCTTGCGGTGCGTCTCCGGGGCATCGGTATCTTTTTTCATTTTTAGACGAGTCATAATGCCTGGTTGGAACGGCTGCGCAGAGCCGCGCTGCTAGATTATAATTGCTCAACCCCAAAACAGCGCCAGCACCCGGTGATCCTGCGGCATTGGGCGGGGGTCGCAGGCCCTGGGTGATGGTACTTCCCGATTCTTTCAACCTGCCCGGGGGCGGACCTTGCCACGGAAAATAAGACAGGTCAATCACTTAATCGGCATGGAGAAGGGGGAACTTAAAATTAAGAGGGAAATAGATCAATATTTATAATATTATATATTTTTCTTAAATAAAATTATAAAATATATTTAATTATAAAGGGGTTTTTCCTTGACAGGCCCAGGTCGCGGCAGATATGACTTCCAATCATACCAGTCGCCGGCCCCAGTTTTTTTGTGGCGACCCGCCGCGTGTCCGCCCTTGGGTAGGGGCGTACACCCGGGTGCGCCCCACCGACCTCCAGGAGAATAAATGCAGATGGATGACTATAAGATCAACCTGCCCGAAGCCGAAATGCCCCAGGAATGGTACAATATTCAACCTGATCTGCCCCGGCCCCTGCCGCCCTATCTCCATCCGGCCACGGGGCAGCCGGTGGGACCCCAGGACCTGGCCCCCATCTTCCCCATGGAGCTCATCCAGCAGGAGGTGAGTCAGGAGCGCTATATCCCCATCCCTGACGAGGTGCAGCGCCTCTACCGCCTCTGGCGGCCCACCCCCCTGCGCCGGGCCCGGCGCCTGGAAACGGCCCTGAAGACTCCGGCCCGCATCTACTATAAGGATGAATCCGTCAGTCCCGCGGGCAGCCACAAGCCCAACACCGCGGTGGCCCAGGCCTATTACAATAAGGTGGCGGGCATCAAGCGCCTGGCCACCGAGACCGGCGCGGGCCAATGGGGCAGCGCCCTGGCCCTGGCCTGCAACTTTTTCGGCCTGGAATGCACGGTCTATATGGTGAAGGTGAGTTATCACCAGAAGCCTTACCGCCGCTCCCTGATGCACATCTGGGGGGCCGACGTCTATCCTTCACCCACGGATCGCACCCAGGCGGGCCGGGCCATCCTGGCGAAGATGCCGGATACTCCCGGGAGCCTGGGCATGGCCATCTCCGAAGCGGTGGAGGACGCGGCCACCCACCCGGACACCAATTACTCCCTGGGGAGCGTCCTCAACCACGTGATGCTGCACCAGACCATCGTCGGCCTGGAGACCCAGAAACAATTAAAGCTGGCCGGGGAAAAGCCGGACGTCCTCATCGGCTGCGTAGGCGGCGGCAGTAATTTCGCGGGTTTTTGCTTCCCCTTTGTCCCGGAGAAACTCAAAGGGCGGGAATTGAAGATTATCGCGGTGGAGCCCGCGGCCTGCCCCACCCTCACCAAAGGGGCCTATACCTATGACTTCGGCGACACCGCCGGCCTGACGCCCTTGATCATGATGCACACCCTGGGCCACTCCTTCGTGCCGCCGGGCATCCATGCCGGGGGCCTGCGCTACCATGGGGACGCGCCGCTGCTCTGCCTGCTGGTCCATGAAAAGGTGATCGAAGCCCGCGCCTATGCCCAGAACCCGGTCTTCGAGGCGGCCCGTCTCTTTGCCCAAAATGAGGGCATCGTCCCCGCGCCGGAGACGGCCCACGCCCTGAAAGCCGCGGTGGACGAGGCGGTACGCTGCCGGGAGACCGGGGAGGCCAAGGTCATCGTGCTCAACTTCTCCGGCCACGGCCACTTCGATCTGGCCGCGTACGACGCCTTCCTGGAAGGCAAACTGCAAGATATTGAGACCGATCCGGAAGAAATGATCAAAAAGGCCCTGGAGGACTTGCCCCGATTTCCCAAATAATGATAAACTCGGGGCACCTCAGGTATAAATCCTGCGAGTTCCCTATATTTCCAAGGATCAGTAGCTGGCTGCAAAACTTATGACTCAAGCAAAGCCTAAAGATCGAGGCCTTCGGGCGCGGCTCGGCCGCGCCACCAATGACCAGGCCCGGGATACGGGTATGGCCATGGTCCTTATCTGCCTGCTCCTGGCTTACTGGGGCCACCATCCGCATTTTTTACCCCTGGCCATCGCGCTCTTGCTGCTCACCATGGCCTGGCCCAAGATCTTCCGGCCGCTGGCCGTGCTCTGGTTCGGCCTCTCCCATATCATGGGCAACGTGGTGTCCAAGGTGTTCCTGACCATCCTCTTTTTTGGCCTGGTCACCCCCATCGGCCTGCTCCGGCGCTGGTTAGGAAAGGATTCCCTGCAGTTGCGGCAATGGAAAAAAGGCTCTGATTCGGTGCTGGTGGAGCGGGAAGGTGTGTTTCGGCCTGAGGATCTGGTTAATCCTTATTAAGGGTTGAGAAATTTGGTGGTTTAAGGGGTCATTTATGGGTTTAGCGCGCGATTTATGGGGTTTTTTAAAGGTCCGGAAAAAGTACTGGCTGTTGCCCATCATACTCACTTTGCTGTTGTTTGGATCGCTGATCATCTTCGCCAGCGGTTCGGCCATCGCCCCCTTCATCTACACCTTATTTTAGAGTGAACCGCATTGCCTGACGCGATTTTAGGAATTTCCGCTTTCTATCACGATAGCGCCGCAGTCCTCCTGGTGGACGGCAAGATCATCGCCGCCGCCCAGGAGGAGCGCTTCACCCGCAAGAAGCACGATCCAGATTATCCCGGTAATGCCGTGGCCTACGTCATGGCGGAATCGGGCTTGCGGCTGAGCGACCTGAG
>JAKAGH010000037.1 GCA_021817645.1 Deltaproteobacteria bacterium | reverse complement strand
GAGGGGCCGCCGCCGGTGGATACCAAGGGCTTTTTGTCCATTGTCATGGGCGCGGCCACTGACCCCAATTTAGAGACCGCGGGCGGCACCATCTACGGCAACCAAAATTACTTCATGATTTCCCGGGATTTTTGTAACCTGACCTCCCGCCTGGGCTTTCATTTCTCCACGGTGGAGACCTTGGTGGGCGAGGAGGCCTTCGAAAACTATATCCGCTTCACCTTCAAGGGCGGGGCCGCGGACTACCCCCGCCGGGTGCTGCGGACCCGATTCGTGGGGGAGATCCTGGAGCGCTACGATTTCCAGGTGACGGTCCAGGAAGACTCCCTCTTTGCCCGCCTGGAGGGGGAGCCCAGGGATTATATGCTCTCCCGCCTGCGGATTCTGGGCTACCTCACCATCCATACCCGCCAGATCGACATGGTGATGTTGAACGCCGGGGACGTCCAGTATTACCGGGACAAAATCATCAACGATTTGGATCAATACATCCTCTCTGCCCCTGATACCAGGTCTCCGTCAACCAATGCGGGACTGTAGGGGCGGACCCGTTTGTCCGCCCTTACAGTTCCATGCCCTCTGATTGCGGCTTGGTATCAGCCCCTCCTTTCCCGGAAAAAAAAACGCTCCTGCATTGATTTTTCAAATCCTGTGTCTATTTTTTAATTCAGGACAATTGGGTATTTGCGAAATAATTTTCACAAGGAGAAAACTCCATGGGTTGCGTAGAGAAAGTACACGGCGGCTACAAAGTGGACGGCCTGGAGCTGCTGCGGGCCAACTGCGGCTGTGGCGGCCTCACCGGGCCGGGAGGCTCGGGCACGGGCGATTGCTGCTTCACCTTCTCCCAGGTGAAAGCTGAAGGTGATAAAGTTTCGTATTTCGGCAAATGCACCACCCCTAACACCACCAACAATTATGAATGGGGTTACGTGGTCAAAAAAGACGGCCACGAAGTGGACGTGAAGATGCTGGACACCCGGGGTCCCAAGAACTTCAAGTTCGGCGGCCATCTGCCCCCGCCCCTGTCCGCCTGGACCGCCAAGGGTTGGAGCGTGGTCTCCCAGTTCGAGCACCCCATCACCGGGACCGGTGAGCCGCTGCCGGAATGGTGCTCCAGCGCCGAGTCTGCTTGCGAGCGGCCGCTGATCGAAAAAGAAACGGGCAAAGGCGATAAGAAGTAGTCTTGCGCCCTTATAACTTTTAGCCAAATCAGGGGGGGCCGGAATCTTGGCCTTGGGGTTCTCCGGGCCCTCCTGAAAATTAGAGTTTCTTTCCCCCGGCAGGTCCGCCCAATCACCGGCAAGACCGCGGCGGGAGGGGCTTTTGGGGTCATCGGCGTCCGGCTGATGGCCCTGAAAGTATTTTGGCCCCAACCCGCATCCCTGCACCTCCAAATTTTCCGATTCTTCCCCCATCTTCTTGACAACCGGTCCCGCTGAATGGCAAGTTGCAAAATGTCAGCCGCAAACCGACGATAATTTGCTGCAGGGGCGGACCCATGGGTCCGCCCCTGCCCCAGGCCCAACCCTAAACGGGCGCACGCGCAGGCGCGCCCCTACGAAAGACGCCATTATGAAAAGCTACCGCCAAGAACTCTGGTTCCAGGTCCCCGGCCGCCGAGCCTTTATCAACATCACCCCCCAGGTGGAGCACTGCCTTAAGGAAAGCGGCGTCACCGAAGGGCTGGTCCTGGTAAACGCCATGCACATCACCGCCAGCGTCTTCATCAATGATGACGAAGCCGGGCTGCATCATGATTACGAGGTCTGGCTGGAAAAGCTGGCCCCCCATGCGCCCGTATCCCACTATCGCCATAACGTGGGCGAAGACAACGCTGACGCCCATCTGAAGCGCCAGGTCATGGGCCGGGAAGTGGTGGTGGCCATCACCAAAGGGAGGCTCGATTTCGGCCCCTGGGAGCAAATCTTTTACGGCGAGTTCGACGGCGGCCGGCGCAAGCGGGTGCTGGTGAAGATTATCGGGGAGTGAGCAAGGCTTGATTAGAGTTTAGGGAGTAAGGGCCAAGGCCGTTAAGCTAAAGCCTGGACGCCGCTCAAGGGAATTTCTTTTAAAGAGGCATCTATCATGGAATTCAATGAAGTGGTCGCCGAAAAAGCCAATATGGAAAGGACGATCCTATATTTCATCCAAGACCAGATCATGGATTTTCAAAAGAAAACTGGTGTTTCCATTGAAGATTTGAAATTGGAGATGTCCACGGTTGAAGAAGAAGGCTCAAAGCCCAGGAAGGAATTGACTGGGTTTAGGGCAATCATCACTCTCTGAAGGCTCTCCACACGAACCGTCTAAGAGGCCGCTCATGGGACGCAATGTGATTCTTGCTGGGACTAGTTTTAAAAATCGCGGGTCAATAATCCGACGTTACTGTCAGGAGGGCATAGAGGCGGTACTGAAGAGAGAGCCTGACAACCCGCACGACCCAAACGCTATTGGCGTGTTCATTGAAGTCCCGCGTCTATCTGGCTTACTTGGTCGTAGTCTTCAGCAAATTGGATATATCAAGGCTGATACAGCCAAAAGCCTTGCAAAGCGAATGGATGCAGGGTTATCAATACAGGCCAGAGTCATAAGAGTCTATGCCCCAATAGATATAAACTATCCTAAAGTTACCTTGGAGTTAGAGTATTAGGGTATTCCTCCCACCTCTCCTTCAATCTCTCCACCGCCCCAGACTAGGCACGGCGGGCGGCGCAAAAAGTGACAGTGAAGATTATCGGGGAATAACCAGGGCTTGGTTGGAATTTATGGTGGAGGGGCCAGGGCCGGCAGACGCAGAGTTCCCCGCCCGTCCGGCCCCGCCCTCTTTTGATGGCAATCCGGCTATTTCGCGGCCGGGGTCTTCTCGGGCGTCACGCCCTGTTCTTTCATCTTTTGCAGGTACTTTTCCGGGTCTTTCTTGAATTCGGCGTCGCAGCCTTTACAGCAGAAATAGACGCGTTGGCCCTTGTAGTCCGCATAAATTTCCTTATTGACATTGCCCCCCAAGACCGGGCAGGTAGTCTGGGGCTTGGGCGCATCTGCGGCCAGAGTCGGGCTGGCCAGGAACAGGGCCAGAATCGCGGTGAAGATCAACAGCTTTATCCCTTTCATGATCCTTTACCTTTCGTTGGAATTGGCGGAAATTATAATATAAATATAATCTTCAGGATATGGTTTGTAAATTGTCTAAACATTATTATTGCCACAATTCCTCAAAGGGGTTGCCGCCATCCCCTTGATCCCAGATAAGGAGGGAAAAATAATGAGCAAAATCAAAGTGGATAAAAATCCTGCGGCCGCCCGCCTACAGGAACTGGGAGTGAAGCAGTGGCCTATCTGGACCAAGGAGGCCTCGGAATTTCCCTGGACTTATGATGAGCAGGAGACCTGCTATCTGCTGGAGGGCGAGGTGACGGTCACCTGCCAGGACGGCGAAACCGCCAGTTTCGGCCCCGGCGACCTGGTCACCTTTCCGCAAGGCCTGTCCTGCACCTGGAAGATCAGTAAGGATGTGAGGAAGCATTATAGGTTTGGCTGAATTATTAAAAATCCTTATCCTAATGTGCGGGAGTTCTTCAAGAGGGGCCGAAGAGATTGATTCAGCCCCTCAATTTTCGTGACGTTCTTCCTTAGAATGAGGCGCTTATTTCAGGAACGGCTGCAGAAACCATGGGCTCGCAAGCCAAGGGGTTATACGGCAAGTTTTCTTTGGCAACAGACTGAGAAATAGAGTTTACCGGGGTAAGGTCAATCACCGGGCCTTCCAGACAACTTTCCACCCGCCGCCAGAATTCCCCGGCGCTAATTGGCATGATGATGTAATCGTCGACGTTGATTTCGTACGCCTCCAGCGGAAAGGCCAAGTCGAGGCGATCAGAAATCAACATGATTTTGACCAAAGGATTAATCTTCCTGGCCAGCCTCAATGCGGTTAAGCTATCCTTTTCCTTTATGGAAAATTTGGCGAGGATCAAATCGTAATTCTTTTTAACCAGGGCCTCCAGGGCGGCTTCCGGACCCCTTACCGCCTTGATGGAAAAGCCCTTATATTCTAAGACCCAACCCATAGTCCGAAAGGGATGAGAACCGTCGCCCAATAAAAGGATTCCAGATTTAGCCATGAGTTCGTCTCCTATTCGGGATGGACCGGATGGATTTAGCCGAATGATGGATTGAATTCTAAGCCTAAAATGCAGGGTTAGTCTATCGGTAAGAATACCCAATTGTGGGTCCGCAAAACTGCCTATAAATAATAATCCTATTTCGCGGAGCCCCCACCGCCAAATTCAATGAAACCGGTGGCGGTTGGGCCTGTTGCTTTGCCTGCTTCATGATAAGTCTCGACGTCGGCTTCATAGGCCCTTCTTAGGGCCTCACATTTAGAGGGATCACCAGGATTCTGCCGCAGGCACCTTTCACAGGCTGCCTTAGAATTCTCCATATCCTTTTTGGCTTCGGCTTTAGCCGCGCCCCCGCAACCATTGGCCAAGGCCAGGGCAACTACCATAATTATGGCCGGTAGCCACGTGTTCATATCTGCCTCCTAATCCTCTTCTTCCTTCTCTGCCGCTTGCAATAACCCGGTTTTTTTCAGCGCGGCCACCCCGCCCTGGAGGTTCACCGCGTTGCAGATGCCCGCGGTTTCTAGTTGGCGCAGGGCTTCGTAGGAGCGGACCCCGGAGTTGCACACCACGATGAGGCGTTTATCCGTCGGGATTTCCGCGAAGCGGTCCTTCAAGGTCTCCTGGGGGATATTGAGCCAGCGCGGCCCGAAGAGGTCGACATAGGGCGCGGCGTTGGCTGCGCCCCGGACGTCCAGGCAGATCACGTCTCCGGCCTGCTCCGTGAGAAAGCAATGCTCAAAGTCCGCCACTTCCACCGTGCGGTTATAGCCGTCTAAGATATTTTCCGCGGTATTGGCCACCGCGTTGACGATATCCAGGGCCGAAGCAAACGGGGGGGAGTAGGCCACCTCCAGGTTGGAGAGGTCTTCCAGCCCCGCGCCCCGGGAGAGGAGCGCGGCGATGCTGTTGACCCGGCCCACCAGGGCGTCGCCGTTGGCGCCCAGGCCCTGGGCTCCCAGGAGGCGCCGCGTCTTTTTATCCACCACCAGTTGCAGATACATCAGGTCCTGGCCGGGGTAAAAGTGCGCCCGGTCCGCCTGGATGACCAGGGCGGAGACCGCGTCCAGGCCCTCCCGAAGGGCGGCGGTGAGGCTGAGGCCGGCCGCGGCCATGGCCAGATTGAAAATTTTCATGGTGAAGCTGCCGACGATGCCCGGAAATTGGGCGTCCCCGCCCGCGAGGTTGGTGCCGATGACCCGGCCCTGGCGGTTGGCTAGCGACCCGGAGGGGAAATAGACCGGCTTGCCGGTGACCAGGTGGCGATTTTCAATGCAATCCCCGCCCGCATAGATGTCCGGGTCGGAGGTCTGGAGTCTGTGGTTGACCACGATGCCTCCCTGGGGGGAGACAGCCAGGTTGGCCGCGGCCGCGAGTTGGGAATTGGGCCGCACCCCCAGGGCGGTGACCACCAGATCCGCGTCCAGGGTGCGTTTGCCGGTCACCACCTGGAGGGCGTGGGCTCCCGCACCCGGGCGTATCTCCGTCACGGTCTCCTGCAAATGCACGGTGACTTCGTGGTCTTCCAGGTGCTTGGCCACCATGCGGGCCAGGCCCGGGTCCAAAACCCCGGGGAGCACCTGGGCCGCGATTTCCACTAGGGTGGTTTCCACGCCCCAGAGGTCGCCCAGGGCCTCCGCCATTTCCAGGCCCAAGGGGCCCGCGCCGATAATCACCGCTTTGCCCACCTGGCCTTGGGACACCCTTTCCCGCACCGCCAGGGCGTCCTGGAGGTTGGCGACGCCCAGCACCTGGGGCAGATCGCCCCCCGGGACAGAAAGCCGCCGGGGCCGGCTGCCGGTGGCCAGGACCAGCCGGTCGTAGGGCAGGTCTTCTTCCGGGCCGCTATCCAGATGGCGCACCCGCACCGACTTGGCCCGCCGGTCCACGGTCAGGGCCCGGGTGCGGGTCATGACCCGGACATCCTTGGCCTGTTCAAAGAACTCCGGAGTCCGCAGCATATGGAAACTGGTGCTCATCAACTCCTTGATATCGCTGAGATCACCGGAGATATAATAGGGGATGCCGCAGCCGCCGTAGGAGATGTATTCATCCTGATCCACCATGGTGACTTGGAAATCCGGGCGCAGCCTCTTCAGGCGGCAGGCCACCTTGGGCCCCAGAGCCACTGCGCCGATAATAACCACGCGTTGTTGATCCATAGGTCTTCCTTAAAACTTATTTAAAATCCTGCTTTAAGTCGCAAATATGTTCACAATCAGTAAAGATGGAAGGCATGGAGGTTTTAAAGTCCCCCTTTCTTAAAGGGGGATTTAGGGGGATTATCCGGGGCTTACATAATCCCCCCCTACCCCCCTTTAGAAAAGGGGGGGGGAATTCTTTTAAAACTTAAAACAACCTGGCTGATCCAACTCGTCCTCAAAAAGCAGTTTTGAAATTACTTTTAGGTTCTCTGAGATCGGACAAGGCCCTTGGAGCCCTGCCACCCCCCATCATCTCTGTTTTATTAGAAATTGTATTTACAGGTAAGTATGGGGGAATAATGATAAGGGGTATTTTTCCCCGCCAGGTCCACAGCCAGACCCCCGGCGAAGCTCCAGGTCTCATTCATATTATACTCCAGGCCGGCCACTATTCCCAGCACGGCCCGGGAGGGCTGCTGGGACCGGGGCCCCACCAGGTTGCCGGCCGGCCAGTTGCTGTAAAACTCCCCCAGGAGGGCCCATTGCCGGGTCAGCACCCACTCCGCGGCCAGGTTCAGGGTCACCAGGTCCCGGTCATGAATCTGGTTCCCGGCCACGGTGGCGGTGGTGGGCACGGTGTACCACAGGTTGGCGTAAAGATAAACCGGACGATACCATTTGGAAAGGTTGAGGCCGCCGGTAAAAGTGTAGGCGCCGCTGCCCATCAGGTCCATGCCCAGGTTGGCGGGGTTGAGGTGGCGATGGTGACCGGTGGGAAACCCGAATCCCGCCAGGGCCGTGCAGGTGGGCAGGGACGCAGTCTCTTCTAGGAACCGGTGTTTGAGATAGAGATTGATGTCCCCCAGGCCGTCGAAGTCCGCAGAACGCACTCCCGGGGAGGCAGGGAGATTAGCGTTCCGGGCCCAATTATGGATATAAGGGATGATCAGCAGCAATTCCAGGTTGGGAGTCAGGCCATAGTTGAACTGAACGGGCACCTGCAAGGAGTAGAAATCCCCGTTGCTGCTCACCCGGCGCCAGTTCGGGGAAAAACGGCCGCCGTCAACAAAAAGTTGCCAGAAGGGCTGGATAGAAAAATTGCCCTGGCCGATGGGCACCGCGGTGTCGGTGATCAAGGGGCCGATGGTGCTGGGGGGCGGCTCTGCCTCCTCAGCCGAGGCGGTTTTTCCGGTCAGAGAGGTACCCGGGGCCGCCAAAATCCCACATATTACCAAGCTGAGGAATAATAACCGGGACCTCATGGCCACCCAAGTTCAAGGTTCAAAGTTCAAGGTTAAGAAAGGGCTTATAGTGTGACGTCCCAGGAATGCCTTACATAACTTGGGTCGTCTTTCTCCCTCCCCCTTCGAGGGGGGAGGGTCGGGGTGGGGGTGGCGTCTTTTGACTGATTACAGCCACTTAGCCAAAGTCGCCCCCCTCACCCTAACCCTCTCCCCCGAGGGGAGAGGGAATAATATTGGGCATATTCCTAGGTGATATTTTGTAACTTATTTCTGGGACGTCACACTAGTGTGGTTTCCATAAACGCTTACGGGGTTGCCAAGGCTTTGAATAGTTGGCTACTATTCCTTTTCCAGCATCTGCCGCTGCCAATTCTCCAACTCCTCTAAAGCCCGGGCCGCGTAGGCCTCGCCCCGGAGCTTCTTGGGCGTGCGCTCCGTCAGCGGCGGAAAGAGGCCGAAATTGACGTTGGTCGGCTGAAAATCCTTGCTGGCCGTATTGGTGAGGTGCCCCACCAGCGCGCCCAGGGCCGTGGCCCGGGGCGGCATCACCAGGGGCAGGTCCTGGGCCTGGCGCGCGGCGTTGATCCCGGCCAGCAGGCCCATGGCCGCGGACTCCACATACCCCTCCACCCCGGAGATCTGACCGGCCAGAAAGAGACGGGGATGTGCCAGAAAATTGAGGTACGGGCTGAGCAGTCCCGGGGCGTGGATAAAAGTATTGCGGTGGATGGAGCCCAGGCGGGCAAATTCGGCGTGCTCCAGACCGGGGATGAGCCGAAAGATCCGCTGCTGTTCTCCATACTTCAGCTTGGTCTGGAAACCCACCAGGTTATAAAGGGTGCCTTCCCGGTTTTCCTGGCGCAACTGCGCCACGGCAAAGGGCTGCCGTCCGCTGCGCGGGTCTACCAGCCCCACGGGTTTCAGGGGGCCGTAAACCAACGTCAGGTAACCCCGGGCCGCCATCACCTCCAGGGGCAGGCATCCTTCGAAATAGCGGGGCTCTTCAAAAGATTTGAGCGGCACCTGCTCCGCGGCCATCAGGGCCTGGTAGAACGCGGCATATTCTTCTGCGGTAAAGGGGCAGTTCAGGTAGTCATCCCCCGCACCGTAGCGGGAGGCCCGGAAGACCCGGGACAGGTCCAGGGAATCCGCGGTCACGATGGGGGCGATGGCGTCGTAAAAATGGAGGTGTTCCTGGCCGGTAATTTGGGCCAGAGCCGCGGCCAGGGCGTCTGAGCTCAGAGGGCCGGTGGCGATGACGGTGGTGCGGCTGGCATCCAGTTCCGTCACTTCTTCCCGGATGATCTCCACCCCCGGTTCCTGCTCCAGAGCCTGGGTCAGGTAAGCGGCAAAGCCTTCCCGGTCCACAGCCAGGGCTTTGCCTGCGGGCACCCGGGTGGCCCCGGCTGCAGCCAGCACCAGGGAGCCCAAACGCCGCATCTCCTCTTTGAGGAGTCCCACCGCGTTCCCCAGGGCTTCCGCGCGCAGGGAATTGCTGCACACCAGTTCCCCCAGCAAGGGGGATTGATGCGCCGGGGAAAACTTGCGGGGCTTCATCTCATAAAGCCGCACCTTAACTCCCCGCCGGGCCGCCTGCCAGGCCGCGTCCACACCCGCCAGCCCGCCGCCGACGATGGCGATGGGAGAGGATTTTGCCTTAGGTATTAGCGGCCTCATCGGGAATTACCGCTTCCTGGTAATCGCATTCATCCCGGGGGCAGAGGAGGAGTTTTTTGCCTTTTTTCATGAGCCAGGGGAACTGGCATTGAGGGCAGGGTTTCTCCACCGGCGGCTGGTTTTGCAGGTATTTGCACTCCGGGTAGCGGTTGCAGCCGTAGAAAAAGCCGCGGCGGGAGCGCCGTTTCACCAGGGTCCCGGTGCAGCCGTCCTGGGGGCAGGGATAGTTGGAAGTCTCCGGAGTCTTTTCCACCAGGACTAGCTGCCCCTGCTGATCCCGGCTGAAGTTCCGGGTGAAGTTGCATTTGGGAAACGCGGAGCAGCCCAGAAACTCGCCGTTTCTCCCCCAGCGCACCAGGAGTTCCGAGCCGCACTGGGGGCATTTCAGGCCGCTGGGGACGCTTTTGACCCGGCGCATCTGGCTCTTGGCGGTCTCCAGATCCCGGGCAAAGGGGCCGTAGAACTCCCGCATCACCCCTTGCCAGGGCACTTTGCCTTCGGCTATGCGGTCCAGGTCGTCTTCCATGCGGGCCGTGAACTTGGGGTCCATGATGTCCGGGAAGTTTTCCACCAACAGATCGCTGACCACCGTGCCCATTTCCGTGGGCCGCAGGCCGTATTTCTCTTTGGCCATATAAAGCCGGTCCTGGAGGTTGCTGAGAATGGTGGCGTAAGTGCTGGGGCGGCCGATGCCCTGAACTTCCAGCTCCTTGATGAGGCTGGCTTCGGTGTAGCGGGCCGGGGGTTTGGTGAAGTGCCGCTGGGGATCGAAGTCCCGCAACTTTAGGATCTCTCCGGTCTTCAAGGTCGGCAGTTTGGCCGGCTGCTCCGTTTCTTCCTGGGTTTCCTGGTAGAGGGTGGTAAATCCCGGAAATTGGAGCACCGAGGCCGTGGCCCGGAAGAGATACGGGCCTGCGGCCACGTCCACGGAGGTCAATTGGAAGACCGCGGGGGTCATCTGCGAGGCCACGAAACGCCGCCAGATCAGGTCGTAGAGAGCCAACTCCTCCTTTCCCAAGAAGGCTTTCAGTTCCTGGGGCCTACGGGTGGCAGCGGTGGGCCGGATGGCCTCATGGGCCTCCTGGGCTCCTTTCGGGCTTTTATAAGTATTGGGCTTGGCGGGCAGATAATCCTTGCCGTAGCTCTCCTGGATCAGGCCCCGCACCGCCTCCAGGGCCTCAGCGGAGACCCGGGTGGAGTCGGTCCGCATATAGGTAATGAGACCCACCGGGCCTTCATCTCCCAGGTCCACGCCTTCATATAACCGCTGGGCCAGCCGCATAGTCCTGCTGGGGGCGAAGCGCAGCTTGCGGGAGGCTTCCATCTGCAGGCTGCTGGTGATGAAGGGGGGCGAGGGGTTGCGGCGCTGGGGCTTTTTCTCCACCTTGGCCACCTTAAACTCCGCGGCCTCCAGGGCGTCCAGAATCCCCTCCACCTCCCCGGCGCTGCCGGGCTTGATATTTTTATTGTCTTTCTTGAGGAGATTGGCGGCAAAAACCGGGAGATCTTTCGCTTCCAGGCAGGCGGCCATCGACCAGTATTCCTCGGGCACAAAGGCCTGGATAAGCCGCTCCCGGTCCACTATCAGCCGCAGGGCCACGGACTGCACCCGGCCCGCGCTCAGTCCCGTTTTCACCTTCTGCCATAAGAGCGGGCTGATCTGGTAGCCCACCAGGCGGTCCAGGACCCGCCGGGCCTGCTGAGCTTCAAACCGGGGCTGGTTCAACTTCACCGGTTTGGCCAGGGCCTCTTTGATGGCCTTGGGCGTGATCTCCAGGAGCAGCACCCGGTGGAAACGGTAGTCCTTTTCCCCCAGGGATTGGGCGATGTGCCAGGCAATGGCCTCCCCTTCCCGGTCCGGGTCCGGAGCCAGGTAGATGTCGGTGATGCCGGCCGCGGCCTTCTTTAAGGCGCTGATTACCTTGGCCTTGCCCAGAATGGTGACATACTTGGGCTGAAATTCATGCTCCAGGTCCACCCCCAATTCGTTCTTGGGCAGATCGATGATGTGGCCCATGGAGGATTGGACTAAAAAGTCAGACCCCAGATATTTCTGGATGGTCTTGGCCTTGGTGGGCGATTCGACGATAAGCAGTGATTTTGGCATATATATTTATTTAGCGGCCGGGCAGATGCAGGCCGGGGTTAATAGATTGAACTTATAAGTGTCTCCCAGATAGACCGGCATTTCAAGGCTTTTTTAGCCGGAGTCCCCTCACCTCCACAGTTAATCGGGCTCGACGATATCCTCGTCCAGGAGCAAATGGATTTCCGCCTCCCGAAGTCTATCGGCACGGATGGCCAATTCTTCAATTTCCGGGTCAGTCAGATTTTTGACTGCCGCGGCCGTGATCTGCCAGACGTCGATGGGCTCCCCCAGGCCGTAGGCGTCCACGGCGATGGCCTCCTGCATCACTTTGCAGGCCAGGACCGCGGCCTGCGCCAGGTTGAGGTCCTGGCCCTGGTATTTGCGCAGCAGGGCATAGGCAAAGAGGTCGCCGCTGCCGCTGGCGAAAGGAGCCTCATTGACCCATTCGGGCACGCCGTCCACGGTAATGTGCAGAATATGCGGCCCCTGGTCAAATTCCGCAAACACGAAATCCGCGGGGTGCAGCTTCAGCAAGGTATCCGGGTCCTGGGCAAAAAAGGAGGCCCGGAAATCCAGCTGCATCAATTCCGTGATGCTTTGTTTCACCATCTGGCCGATGTCATCCCGGAGATTTACCAGAGAGCGGCCCGGGGGCAAGGTGCCGATCCGCTCGGCCAGGCGCTGCACCAGGGCCAGCTCTCCGGCGGCCGCCCACGCGGCGGTCTCCCCCAGGGGGTAAACCTTTTTCCCCGGGGCCCGGACCAGTCCGGTGGTAATCTGGCCGTCAGAGGCCATGACGATGCCGTCGTTTGCCGGTATTGCCAGAATCAGGGTCATTGCCGCTCCATCCTCAAGAAAAGATTAGGGCTGGCGGACTGAATCCGCAAGCCCTTGACCTATACTACAGCAACCTAAATTTCGGCAAAAATCAAATCTTCCGGGGCCGCGGTCAGCCTAAGGAAATTATCTTGCACCTCCACCAGGGCAGCCAGATCAGTGCCCCGGTCTGTGGGCAGGTGCACGACGGGGTCGGGATGGGCCTCCAGATAGGCCTTAAAACTGCGCAGGTCATTGCTTTCTTTCAGAAAGCGCACCAGATGGCGGAACAACCGGGGGAGGATGATATGCTTGCCTAATTGGCCCGCCCCCCCGTCGAGGGCCACCCCCAGGTTGGTGCGGTCCTGGGGCCAGAAACCCTTTTGTAAGCTCCGGGCTGCCCGGCAGGCCCGGGTCAGCTCCTCCCGGAGCCGGGGCTCCAGGCCCGCGTCAAAGGCCGGATAAGCCAGGCCTTCCTGGAGCAACTGGTAATTAACGCTGGTTTGGAAAAGGGCGGATTCCGGATATACTTCCTCTCCCTCCGGCCCAGCCAGGTCCCCCCTGAAGACCAGGGCCACCGGCCGCCCCCGCCGGTCCACCCGGCGCGCTAAAATATATCCGGCCGCGCCGTCCCGGGCGTGAGCCGGGCCAAAGAGATTGCCCCTGATCCCCAGGCGCGACAGGAGAAAATCCAGGGCCTCCCGGGCATATTTCAATGGTTGATGCTGGCCCGCAAAATCCAGTTCCAGGGTGTCGATCCCTTCCAGCAGCACCTGGGCCTGCCCCTGGGGGTTGAGCGCCACCGGGTGCCCGGCCAGTTTCCCCCATCTTGCAGCATCATGGGCTCTAAAGTGGATGCTGTGCCCGGTGGGTGAGTAGCCGATGGTGTGAAAGGTCCCGAAGATGGCGGTAAACATATACATAGATGCTTTTCTTTCCGTATACCCGGGGAACGGGGCGGAAAAATTGAACAATGAGCAGGTATTGGTGGCGCAGGCTTTCCAGCCTGCGCAGGTTTTTAAGCGCAGCCTGGAAAGGCTGCGCCACCAGTTACAAAAACTTGGAGGTAAGGATAAGCTCCTCTATCGGGTCACTCCTTCACCGCTCACATCAATTGAAACCTCACCCCTTTTCTAAAGGGGGGCTGGGGGGGATTACGTAAGCGCCGGGTAATCCCCCTAAATCCCCTTTTAGGAAAGGGGGACTTTAAAATCTCCGCTTCCGACAGCTTTACTGGTTGTGACCATCTTTTCGACCGAAGACACGTTTCGAAATAGGTTCTAACCTTCATCCAAAACAAAACACTTCCCCGGCAGTTCCTTGATCAGCCCCTGGAGTTCCAGCATAGTCAGGCGGCTCAGGACTTCCGGCGCGGCGAGGCGGGAGGCCTGCACCAGTTCCTCCAGTTGCACCGGGTCCGCGCCCAGGAAGGGCAGAAGGGGGTCCTCCGGCAGCAACCGGGGCGGGGCCTCGGTGACTGCGACCGCAGGTGCAGGCGGCCTCATGCCGGCGACCCGGGGCAGTTCCTGGAGGATATCCCCCACTTCATGGACCAGTTTGGCCCCCTGCTGAATCAGGCGATGAGGACCCAAGCTGTTGGGGGAATCCACCGGGCCGGGCACCGCCATGACCTCCCGGCCCTGGCCCAGGGCGTACTCCACGGTGATGTGGGTGCCGCTCTTTTCTCCTGCCTCCACCACCACCACGGCCCAGGCCAGGCCGCTGATCAGGCGGTTGCGGATGGGAAAGTTTTTACCCTCCGGAGGCGTGCCCAGGGGAAACTCGCTGATCAAGGCCCCCTGCATTGGTATCTGCTGATAAAGTTTTTTGTTTTCCGGGGGATAAACCACGTCCAGGCCACAGCCCAGGACCGCCAGGGTGCGGCCGCCGCGATCCAGGGCCCCTTGGTGGGCCGCGGTGTCGATGCCCCGGGCCAGGCCGCTCACCACCCGCCAGCCCCGAGCCGCCAAAGCTCCGGCCAGGCGGCGGCAGGTCTTGATCCCATAGTAACTGGCGACCCGGGTGCCCACCAGGGCCACGGCCTGGGCGTCTTCCGGCTCCAGCGCGCCCCGGACAAAGAGATAAGGTGGGGGATAAGGAATTTGTTGCAGCCGGGGGGGAAAGAGGGGATCATCCTGGGTGAGAACCAGCGCGCCCGCGGCGGCCAGCCGGGAAATCTGCGCCTCCACCCGGTCCCAGTCCCGGAAGGAAGTGATGGCCTGGGCTATCGCCGGGCTGACTCCCCGGATGGACCGCAAGTCGGAAAAACTGGCCTCAAAGACCGCGGCCGGAGAGCCAAAGGTCTGCACCAGGCGCTGAAACAAGACCAGACCCACCCCGGGAATGGCGCGCAAGGCCAGCCAGGGGAGTTTTTCGGTCATAGCCGTATCCTTCAGGTGCCGGGGGAAGCATAGTAATCAGTAATCAGTGACAGTGATCAGTGAAAAAAACTGATTACTGGTCACTGGTCACTGGCCTCACTTCTGCCGCATTTCGTCCAGATGCGTCTCAGTTTGCCTGGCCTGGGGCAAGAGTTCTTCCAGGCGCCGGCGGCGAGCCGAGCGTTCTTCTTCTTCCAGGTGCATGGCCCCCGCCACCCCTTCCAGGTCGGTGAGCAGCGATCTCATGGTGTTGGCCAGCGAGTTTTCCTGCTGCTTCAGCCACTGGTCCACCAGAGGCAGGAAGTATTGGAACTTCAGGCGTTCCTCGTAATCGATGATCTGCACCTTCACCTGCTCCTGGAGCCACTCTTTGATGGACTTCAAGGCCCGGCCCAGGTCCCGGAGCAATTGCCGCCGGGGCTCCACTTCGGCGCTCAGTCCCAGCCGGCGCTTCAGGGACTCCCAGTAGCGCTCCAGGAAACCGGCTCCGGAGCGCACCCAGACTTCCGCGTCCAGCCACCAGCCCGGGTCGAGTTGCAGGTTTAACAAAGGCAATTCCAGGCCCGAGGGCCGGGGGTTGGCAGCCATCTCCAGGGCCGGTGGGGTGGAAGGGAAGCCCAGGGCCTCGACTTCCCGGTAATAGAGGGTCAAGGCGTCCTGGAGGGAGAGCAGCAGGGGTGTTTCCACCCGGGCCAGCTCCCCCCGCAGCCAATCTTCCTGTTCCCGGATGAACTCCACCAGGGAGACATTGCTTTCGGTGGTCACATAATGGCTCAGCTCTTTGACACACTCCTGGAAGAGCTGGTAGAGCGCGGGGCGGAAAGACGCGGGGGCCTCCGGCAGCAGGAGCCGGTCCCAGTTCGGCTCAAAGTCCCGGATAAAGCCGGTCAAGGCCGCGCCCACCTTGCCGCCGCGGCGGTCCATCACCGAGTTGACCCGGTCTTTCAAAGTCTTTTTCAGGTGGAGGCCTGCGCCTTCCAGGGTCTGGTCCAGGCTGGCCAGGGTGGATTCCAGGGGCTGGCGCCGGGCCTGGAGATGGCTTTCCACCTTTTTCAGGGCCTCCAGGTCCTGGTTCAGCAGGCCCTGGACGAGTTCCACCTGCTCCCGGAAGCCCCGGGACACCATCTGCACCTGGGAGAGGCTGCCCCCCTCCAGGCGGCGGCCCTGGACGGTCTGGATGGCCGCCTGCAAATCCTGCTGGAAGCGGGCCACTTCCTGGTCGGAAAATTGGGCCGCGCCCGTATCCATGGCCCAAACGTTTAATAGCCCCGCCTCTCTCTGGTCCAGGGCTTCGCCCCGGTTGCGGCGGCGCTCCAGGAGCAGTTTCAGCGCCGAGAAGGCGTAGAGCCGGGGCTCCGGCTGCCAGGGGGATAGTTCCTGGGCCACCCGGTCCCGGATGCGCTGCACTTCCGCCACTGACTCGTGTTCCCCCAGGTCCAGGTTGAGAAGGAAGCGGAGATGGGGCACCAGTCCCATCCTGGTCAGTTCCCCCAGAAACTGGAAATCCGCCTGGCGCAGCCCCACCCGGGAACTGACGACATAAAGGGCCAGATCGCATTTCACCA
>JAKAGH010000308.1 GCA_021817645.1 Deltaproteobacteria bacterium | reverse complement strand
ACACGCCTATATCCGGGTGCCCGGGGGCAAGACCCGTTACCTGGGGGAACTGGCCGCGGGGGATGAAGTGCTGGTGGTCAACCACCAGGGCCATACCTGGCCCGGGGTGGTGGGCCGGGTAAAGGTGGAACGCCGCCCCCTGATGCTGGTGGCAGCGGCTGCTGCCGGCCAGGAAATCACCGCCATCCTGCAAAACGCCGAAACCATCCGGCTGACCCGCCCCAACGGCGACGCGGTATCCATCGTCACCCTGCAACCTGGGGACGAAGTCTTGGTAGCCCTGGAAGAATCCGGCCGCCACTTCGGCCACAAGGTCCAGGAAACCATCCTGGAGAAGTGAGTAGTTTGTGGGGCCTGCAGCCCACGCGTAAAGCATGAACAGGGGTAGGGCGGGAGCCTCGCCCGCCTCGTTAATTCGCACAGGCTGGAAAGCCTGGGCCACCGATTCCTGCAACACTTTTCGGAGCGCTGTATGACGGAAAAAGAAGAATTGCGCCAGCAGATCGATGCCTTGGACCAGGAACTGGTCGCCTTGCTCAACCGCCGCCTGACCCTGGCCCAGGGCATAGGCCGCATCAAGAACCGCACGGGCCAGCGCACCCTGGATTTCCAGCGGGAAGAAGGAGTCCTGGCGCACCTGATGCGCCTCAACCCCGGCCCTTTGAGCCAGGCGGCGTTAAAAAATATCTATCGGGAAATCATCTCCGCGGCCCGGCAGATCCAAAGCCCGCTGAGCGTGGCCTTCCTGGGTCCGGAGGCCACTTTCTCCCATCTGGCCACGCTGAAGAAATTCGGCGGCTCCACCCGTTTCGGGCCTTTGTTAAGCATCCATGAGGTCTTTGCTGAAGTGGAGAAGGGGAATTACGATTACGGGGTGGTGCCCATCGAGAATTCCACGGAAGGGGTGGTCAACGATACCCTGGATCACTTTGTGGAGACTTCCCTGAAAATCTGCGGGGAGATCTTTCTGGAGGTTTCCCACGACCTGGTATCCAAGTCCGGACAGAGCCAGGATATCGAAGTGATCTACTCCCACCCCCAGGCCTACGGCCAGTGCCGCCGCTGGCTGGCCGGGCATCTGCCGGAAGTTCCTAATATTGAAGTCGCCTCCACCGGGGTGGCCGCCCAAAAAGCCGCCAAGAATCCCAACGCCGCGGCCATTGCCAGCGCCGCGGCTGCGTCCCTGTATGACCTGCGGGTGGTGGAGCGTAGGATAGAAGACCAGCCGGGCAACGTCACCCACTTTTTCGTCATCGGCGCGGAATCCCCCGGCCCCACCGGCAAGGACAAGACCTCCATCATCTTCGCGGTGGACAATATCCCGGGAGCGCTTTACAAAACCTTGCAGCCGCTGGCCGAGCGGGGCATCAATATGACCCGCATCGTTTCCCGGCCGGCCAAAACCGAGGCCTGGCGCTACCTCTTTTTCCTGGATATCGACGGCCACCAGGAAGACCCCCAGGTGCGGGAGACGTTGGCGGAGATCGAAGCCTTGAGCGCCCACTTTCAACTCCTGGGCTCCTTCCCCCGGGCCGCGGGCGTGGAGAATCCTAGTTGAAGACAGTTTTCTGTTTACTGTTTTCAGTTTTCTGTTTGCCGTGCACGGACTTTATCTTTAACTTTAAATCTTGAACTTTTAATCATTTATTCAAGCAGGACGACAGTGTTACTCCCACACACAGAAAACAGAAAACAGAAAACAGAAAACATACCCCTGCGCATCTGCGTCCCCGTGGTTGAGGCCAATATCCACCGGGCCCGAAACCTCTATCTGCGGGCGGCGCGCCGGGGGTTTTGGACGGAACTGCGGCTGGATTATCTGGCGCAGCCGGACCTCAAGCGCCTGTTGCGCACCCGGCCCGGCAAGGTCATCGCCACCAACCGCCTGGAGAGCGAAGGCGGGCAGTGGCAGGGTAGCGAAGCCGACCGGCGCCGGATTTTAGAGGAGGCCCTGGCCCTGGGCGCGGACTGCCTGGACGTGGAACTGGCCGCGGACGCGGGTTGGCGGCGGGAACTTTGGAGCCGCCGGGGCTCAGCGCGGATGATCCTCTCCTGGCATGATTTCTCCGGCACTCCTGATTCCTCCCGGCTGGAGGAGGTGCTTCAGGAAATGCTGGCCGCGGACGCCGATATCCTCAAAATCGTCACCCAGGCCCGGGAGCCCGCAGACAATCTCCGGGTCCTCTCCCTCATCCCCCAGGCCCGGGCCGCGGGCCGGGAGATCATCGCCTTTTGCATGGGGCCCCCGGGCAAATGGTCCCGGGTGGTGGCCCCGTCTTTAGGAAGCTTCCTGACTTTCGCGCCTTTCAGCAAAAAGGGGGCGTCCGCGCCGGGGCAGTTGACGGTGAATGAGATCAGGCGGCTGTGGAAGATGTTGAAGTAAAGAAGCTTTTAGCTTGCAGCGGTCAGATAAAAACTCACTTTTAATTATAATATAGCTGTGAGCGGGTCTTAGTGGTTTATGGAGGTGACTGACCTAAGCTTTTACCCAGGTGCAACATTTTCTGACAATTCATGGGGGAGCTTTTAAGCCAACGCCCTCCTCAGCCTGCCCGCAACAGATATATCTTGAGGAAGATTTTTGCTATTATGCTTTCGGTAAAAAGATTTGGCTGCAAAAAGGTGAGTTTTTCGGGAGAAAACCCCGAAGTAAGATTCTAAAGTTTTTTTCTTAACCGAATGTGGCCAAGGCTGACGCATAATCTCCGGTAATACTGGATAAACTGTTATCAAATTATAAAACCTATGAATCTCTTGAATCCTCAACGTCTATTAGCAATTGGCAAAAGTAATACTGTTAAAATGTTTATTTATTCTATGGTATTAATTATAATGTTTAACCTAAATGCAGTAGTCGACAGTATCCTCCACCCGGATATTCCATATTTTGATAAAGAGCATATAATTGTTGGTGGAGTCACTAGTTTAGTTAGCATAATATTAATTATTTTATTGATAACTTATATACGTTATCTAGATAAAGCCTTGACAAAAATTCAAACACTGGAAAGCTTCTTACCGATTTGTGCATATTGCAAAAAGATACGAAAAGAAGGCTCTGATCCACAAAAAAAGGAGTCTTGGCAGCAAATAGAGTCTTATGTTGCTGAAATTTCAGCTACTAAATTTAGTCACGGGATTTGCCCAGAGTGCTACTCTAAGCTTTATGCGGCAATTAGCGAAGAAATGCCAAAATCGAAACAAGACAGGTAACGAGCCAATGCATAACGTCTGGTGGTTACTTTCTACCGATATCTCCTTTTACCAAAAACTTAGTATCACAGTATTTTATTAGAATTCAAACCAGTCTCCTATTCCTGGTTCACCTCTGGGGAAACCGCAGCAGGACTTCTATTATGATCAACGGCCACACCAAAATCTACGGCATCCTGGGCCGCCCGGTGACTCACTCCCTGAGCCCGGCCATGCACAACGCCGCGTTCGGCAAGCTGGGGATCAACGCGGTTTATGTCCCTTTTCCGGTGGCCGACCTGCCCCGGGCGGTGGCCGGCATCCGGGGCCTGGCCCTCGGCGGCGCCAGCGTCACCATCCCCTTTAAAGAAGAAATTATGCCCCTGCTGGATGAACTGGACCCGCTGGCGGCCCGCATGGGTGCGGTGAACACCGTGGTCAACCGGGAAGGCCGGCTCAGCGGCTACAACACCGACTGGCTGGGCGCAGTCACCGCACTCAAGGCGCAGACCGCCATTGCCGGGGAGCGGGTGCTTCTCCTGGGGGCCGGGGGCGCGGCCCGGGCCATTGCCTTCGGCATCCTGAAAAACGGCGG
>JAKAGH010000036.1 GCA_021817645.1 Deltaproteobacteria bacterium | reverse complement strand
GCGGCCTGGATTCCCGCCCGGGAAGCGGCCCGCACCCGGGTCCGGGCCGTGTGGTACCGGGAGGAATTGGAAGAGCGCCTCCAGAGCCGCGCCGGGGTTTTTGCTCTGGCGGGCCTCCTGGCCCTGGCCCTGGCCGGAATTTTTGTATGGTTGCCCTTAAGCTCCGGTCCATCGCTTACGAGTTTTGCCGCGGCCTTTCTGATCCTCCTGGCCTTTGCCCTGTTCACGCCTTTGGCAGCGCGCAGCCTGGGTGAACAGAGCCGGCCCCTGCTGCGCCGCATCCTGGGCTTCCCCGGGGACCTGGGCTGCCGCTATCTCTCCGGTTCCCTGAGCCGCAGTGCGGTGTCCATCGCTGCGCTGGCCTGCGCTTTAGGGATGCTCATCGCGGTGGCGGTGATGATCGGCTCCTTCCGCCAGACCGTGAACCAGTGGGTGACCCGCTCCATCAGCGGCGACATCTTTTTCGGCCCCGCGGTCTTCTCCACCTCCGCCTACGACCACTACCTGCCCCCGGAAATTCTACCCGCTCTGCAACAGGACCCGGATATCCGGGATATTTACCTCTACCGTTGCGTGCGCCTGCCCTTCCGGGACCGCTTCATCCTGGTCATCGGCGGCAGCTTTGATGTCCTGGCGAAGCATGGGGGCTTGTGGTTCAGAAAAGGGGAGACCCAGGCAATTATGCGGCAAGTGGGGGAATCCGGTGGGACCGCCGCGTCAGGGGAATCAACCGGTACGGTTGTTTCCCAACGAGCGGACGCGTCTTTGCCGGCGCAACAAAATCCCCCCTTCCCCCCTTTTCCAAAGGGGGGTAAAAAAAGTCCCCTTTTGGAAAAGAGGAATTTAGGGGGATTGGGAGCAGGAGAGTTGCTTGCACCGAAAACCACTTACGGAAAACTGAAAACGGAAAACGGAAAACCTTCCGTGGTCATCTCCGAGCCCCTGGCCGAGACCTTCGGTTATAAGGAAGGAGATATTTTAGAGCTACCTACCCCCGCGGGGCTGCAAAAGTTGCGCATCGCCGGGGTCTTCTATGACTACCGCACGGACGGCCCCAGCGTCTGGATGGATATCCGCCAGTTCCGGCGCTTCTGGCAGGACACGCACCTGAACGCGGTGCGCCTCTATTTGCGGGACCAAACCAAAATTCCGAAGGTCCAGGCCCGCTTACAAGAAAAATACGGCTCCCGCTACCGGCTGCTGAGCGTCTCCCACCAGGAGCTGCGCCAGGGCATTTTGCGCATCTTCGATGAAACCTTTGCCCTCACCTACGCCCTGGAGGGGGTGGCGGTAGTGGTCGCGGTCTTCGGGATCATCACCACCTTCCTGGTGCTGATCATGGAGCGGGAGCGGGAACTGGCCCTGCTCCAGGCCCTGGGGACCTCTCGCCGGCAAATACTGAGCATGGTCCTGGTGGAATCCGGCCTGGCCAGCTTCTTGAGCTTCGTGCTGGGCGCTCTGTGCGGTTCCCTCTTATCTTTATTGCTGATCTATGTCATTAACAAACAGGCCTTCGGCTGGACCATCCACCTCTACTGGACCCCGGGCATTTACTGGCAGACTTTGGTCCTGGTCCTGGCCCTGGGCCTGATCTCCGGGGCCTACCCCGCCTGGCGCGCGGTGCAGCCGCATCTTGCAGCACTTCTCAAAGAGGAATAAAAATTATTTAGCAAATGCCCACTGACTGGTAGGCAAAACAAATAATTTATTCTTTCGCTACGGCTGATGATTCAAGAATCAGCTGATTGTAATCATCTAGATATGTTTGAAGTTCCTTTCTATCTATTAGACGGACACCGACTGAATCAGCTAATGTCTTGGCTGATGGTGTAAAATAGCTATTTGTAACTACCATGGCATGATCACAAGAATAAAAATTTTTTGCCGATAGAACTTGCTGAACAGCTGCATTACCAACACTTTCAGAATAATTTTTGGCTTGGATAACAGTTTTTTCGCCAAATTTTAAGACAAAGAGATCCGCTCCTTGATCCCCTGTTCTCTTGGTCGATTGTACATCGTACCCTAGGGTTATAAATAATTTCATAAGGAAATCTTCAAATTCAAAACCACCCATAGAATCAACAGCATAAATAGTAATAAACCTGGTAGGATCAAAATGTTCCAACTTTACTTTGAATCTCTCAACAAGTAAATCAAAATAGATTATTTCGCATATCTCTTGTAATCTATTTATTTCATTATCGCTAACCAAAGGATATAACTCATTTTCATCAATTGAATCTGAGAAATTAATTTCATTTTTTAGGATATCTTCTTTCCACAAATAATAAAGAAGAAGATGAAGATTATCTCTAAAAGTGGTTCCACTCTCTGCAATCCATGATTTTAAAGTATTTTCAAGATTTCCAGAAATATGATGTTTTGTTCGACGAACAAAATCAGTAAATCTAAACCGAAATGCTGTTGTCCTTATTAATTTTTCAGTAAGTTGAGGAAATTCGTCTAATTCATTAAAACCAAGACGCAATAATACATTTTTAAACAATGTTTGGTTAGAATAGGATAACATATTTCCAAGGCCTTGTTCAGTTTGCTGAGCAATGTGTATATAATTAATGAAGTAAGGACTTTCAAACTCATCATATTTTATTAATACTTCATTTAATTTATCATTTAATTCATTTTGTACTTTATTTTTCTTAAAAAAATCAACAATAAATCCTTGTGATTTATACTGAAATTCTGGGTAGTATTTAGGGTCAATCGGAACATGATCATCTTTTGATTCGTCTCTACAATTGTTACAAAATGGCAAAAATGAAAAAGAATCACATTTAAAACATAACCACAACATATTGCAAATCTCCTAAACAAATAAAATCATTTTCTGACCGGGAAAGAATATAACATACTTTAAACCAAAGTATCGATAGAAAATAGTTCTATATTAAAAATATGCTCAGCGCACCTTTATCAATCTCTCGGATTTGAGCGACCACTCCGAGTCCAATTTCTGGCGTCAGGGCATCCACACCTGCGAAGATTTCCTTGCCGCGGACTAGGTGTAGGGCCTGGGCCGGGAAAGATAAAGAGGGACCTGGATGCCCAGGTCCCTCCATTAATTTATGATATTTTTGCCCGATCATCCCTGCCCTATGGCGCGCGGTCAGATGAAGCAGGAAGTATCATCAGGGCCGTTTTCCCGGCAGGGCTTAAGTCTCCATGGCGGTCGGGGCCACCAGCTGAGGATGCTTCCAGTCCTCGTGCTGGGAACCCGGCTGGGTATTTTTCTGGCCGCCTACTACCTGCGCCAGGTGCCTGACCACGCCGTTCATCTGGGTGGATTGGGCGCGCAATTCTTCGGCCGCGGCCGCGCCCTCCTCGGCGTTGGCCGCATTCCGTTGCACCACCACATCCACTTCTGCCAGAGCCTTATTGATCTGATCCAGGCCCTGGGCCTGCTCCTTGGAAGCCGCGGCAATCTCGGCCACCAGTTTTTGGATATCCCCGGTGCTGGCTGCCAGCCGGGAAAATGACCCGGCGGTCTGTTCCACGATGCGGGAGCCTTCCTGCACCTTGGCCACGGTATTCTCAATGAGCGCCGCGGTGTCTCTGGCCGCCTCGCTGGCTCTGCCGGCCAGATTGCGCACTTCCTCGGCCACCACGGCAAAACCGGCCCCCGCCTCGCCGGCCCGGGCCGCCTCCACCGCCGCGTTCAGGGCCAGGAGGTTGGTTTGAAAGGCAATCCCGTCAATGGTCTTGATGATCTTGGCGGTCTCGTTGCTGGCGTGGCTAACCTCGTTGATGGAGCGGGTCAGGGCCTGCATCTGTTTATCGGCTTGAGCGACCACTTCTTGGCTGTCCTTCATCTGGGCATCTACTTCCCGGGCATGCTCGGCATTCTGTCGGGTCATGCCTGACAGCACATCGACGGAAGCGGAGGTTTCCTGCAAAGCCGCGGCCTGCTGGGAAGTCCCGGCGGCCAGTTGCTGACTGGAGGAGGATATTTGCTCGGCCGCGGCCGATACCTCCGCCGACACCCCGGTAAGCTGTTCCGTAGCCTGGTTTAAGCTTCCCAGACTCCGCATGGGCAGCAGCAGCAGCGCCAACAAGCCCAGGGCCAGCACCCCGGTCACGGCTAACAGGCGGTTACGCAACTGGGCCGCCTGGATCTCCACATCATTGATATAGACGCCGGTCCCCACGATCCAGCCCCAGGGGCCGAAAGCCCTGACAAAGGACAATTTGGGCTCAATGCGCGTCTTATCATCCTTCCACTGCCACATATATCTGACAAAACCTTTGCTCTTTTGCTGGCAGACCTGCGCCATTTCTACGAATAAGGCCTTGCCCGTGGGGTCTTTATAAGCGGCAAGACTGGTGCCGTCCATATCCGGCCGATACGGATGCATAATCATGGTGGGAGCGAAGTCATTGATCCAGAAGTATTCTTGCAGATCGGCGCCGTAACGGCTCTGGCGGATATACTCCTTAGCCCGGCTTTGAGCTTCCTCCCGGGAAACTTTGCCGGCTTTTTCCTGGGCCTCAAGCGTTTGCAGGATGCCGAATAAAGGATTTAAGGCTGCTTCAATCTGGCACTCTTTCTCGGTATAAAGCGTGGCCCGGCTGGCGGGCACGATATAAAAGAGAATTAGGGCAATGAATGCAAAGATAATCAGCAGGAAAAGACTGATAATCTTGGTCCGGATACCTAAGCCGCTGATGGTGGGCAAGATGCTGCTAGACCTGGAAAGAAATTTTGCCATGGCATTCCCTCTTTGAGTGACTCGGTCTGCCAGAAGTTTGCAAAAATGGGTCCGATAGAAATGGCCCGAAAAGCTTCTTGGAATCGCGTGCTGCAGGTATGCCGCAGAGAACAGCTGGAAGAGGAAGTGCTTTTCTCAAACATTTCTCAAATTTTTTGCTTCTTCTGATTTCCGGCCTTAATTTTTTCTCTAGGTGTTATCGATACTATATAAGTTTTACTAAAATAGTTTATTTGATTTTGCTTTTTACTAATTTCTAGTATAGATGCTATTTGGGTAATGGGAAATTGTCCGCCAGCCGCAATGAGGTCTGGATTATCTGAGCAACCATTCCGTCCAGCCTATTGGCAGTGCCTGTGCCATATTTATCCTTCCTTCCCGAGACGTTGGGACTCTCCCAGGTGACAGGAGGCGGCGGCAATGATATACTGGCGGCATGTTAAAGAGGACCTTTGTCCATCTCCCCGGCGTGGGGGAGCATACTGAGGCCCATTTCTGGCGCCAGGGGCTCCATACCTGGGAAGATTTCCTGGCCGCGGCCGAGGTGCCGGGTCTGGGCCGGGAAAGGCTGGTGCAGCTGCGCACCGGTGTGAAGGAATCTCTGGCCCAGGAAGACAACCCTGCGTATTTCGGCCCTCTTCTCCCTCCGGCCGAGCGCTGGCGCTTATTCCGCCGCTTCCGGGAGCGGGCCGCGTACCTGGATATCGAAACCACCGGCTATACCTGGCCGGGCCTGCAGGTGACGGTGGTGGGCCTCTATGACGGCCGCGAGATGCGCCAGTTCGTCCACGGCCAAAATTTGGCGGAGTTTCCCCAGGCCCTGGAAAACCTGGACCTGATTATTACCTTCAACGGCAGCCAGTTCGATCTCCCCGTGCTCCGGGCCTATTTCCCGGGCCTACAACTCCCTCCGGTGCACCTGGATCTGCGCTTCATCCTGGCCCGCCTGGGCTTCAGGGGCGGCCTGAAAAAGATCGAGCCCCGCTTCGGGATTAAGCGGCCTGATGAAGTAAGCGGCATGGACGGCTACGAGGCCGTGCTCCTCTGGGACCGCCACTGCCGGGGCGATTACGCCGCCCTCCCCACCCTCCTCACCTACAACCGGGAAGACGTGGTCAACCTGGAGGTGCTGATGGAGAAAGCCTTCCATCTGGCGCAGAGCAGATTGCTTGCTGCTGGGGTCCAGGCGCATAATATTTGCGCGCAGCTGGACCAAGGGGAAGAGGCGAAGCAAAGATGGTAATCAGGTAAGGGATGAAAACCACTTCACCCTTTCCCCCCTAATACTTCCTTATTATCGGCATTATAGGGCCTCTTCCAACCTGACGGTGAAGCCTTCCGGCCCGATGTTGAAATTTACTCCCTTCTCCTTGGCCTTCAGGAGAATGTGCACGCCTTTGCCGTTCTTATAAGCATCGCCTTCCTTGCCCTTGAACAGCGTCGCTCCGGCCCCCACGGCCGCATAGTGGCCCGGGAATTCCCCGATATTGAAGAGATTATAGACATCTCCCGTAGCCGTGCCCGAGGAGATGCCCACGCCGACCAACTGAATGCCCCTGACTTTAAAGATGTAGGATTTTCCTTTGTAAGTCAGGGTCCCCTTGCCCCACTGCACCCCCAACCCCGCAGCCACCTGGGTAATTTTAATGGTTACCTGGCCTAGGGGATAAGGTTTGGAATAGGGAGGCTCTCCTTCCTTAGCCTTTTCCTGGGCAGTTGCAGGGCCGTTCAAAGATAGCAGCATTGCCGCCAGGATCATCAAGATAGCCACTTTGCTCCACTGCACCATGTTGTTCCCTCCCATCCTGGAAAAATGTCTTGATCCCAGGAATCAAAATATTTTTCTTATTGGGATTAAATTAAAGGCGCAAGTGACGATGTCAAGGTGCCTGGCCCTTAACCGGAGAGAGACACAGTGGATCGGGCGGGACTGCCGGTAAGGTATCCGCTGCTGTCATTCTGAACGTCGCGGGCTGCGCGGCGCATCTCTTATTTGCGTTATCCTTGGAGATTCTCCGGCCGCTCTGCTTCCTCAGAATGACCCATAAGCGGGTGTTCATGGAGGTCTCATAACTTCACCTCGCCGATGTTATCAAACTGTCGGAGCTCAGGCTTAATTGGGGTTGTGGAGGAGGTGGATAGTATCGTAAGATTAATATGATAAAATAAGGGTGTTTGGGGTGCTTATGTTCTTTTCCCGTATGCTTATACCGACTTTGAAGGAAAACCCCGCGGAAGCGGAGGCTGTGTCCCATAAGCTGCTCTTGCGCGCCGGCATGATCCGCAAGCTGGCTTCCGGCATCTATAATTATCTCCCCGTGGGCCTCAGGGCGCTGCGCAAGGTGGAGCGCATCGTCCGGGAGGAGATGAACCGGGCCGGGGCCCAGGAAGTCTTGCTGCCCGCGGTGCAGCCCGCGGAATTGTGGCAGGAATCGGGCCGCTGGCAGATCTACGGTAAGGAATTGCTGCGTTTTAAGGACCGCCACGGCCGGGACTGCTGTTTCGGCCCCACCCACGAGGAAGTGATCACCGACCTGGTGCGCCGGGAGGTCCATTCCTACCGGCAACTCCCCGTGAACCTCTACCAGATCCAGATGAAGTTCCGGGACGAGATGCGCCCCCGCTTCGGATTGATCCGCGGCCGGGAGTTTTTGATGAAGGACGGCTATAGCTTCCATGTCAATGAAGCCGACGCCGAGGCCTGCTACCAGGAGATGTACGCCGCGTACAACCGCGTCTTTCAACGCTGCGGCCTGCGCTTCAAGGTGGTGGAGGCGGACTCCGGCCCCATCGGCGGCAGCTTTTCCCATGAATTCATGGTCCTGGCGGAGACCGGCGAAGACTTGCTGGCCTCTTGCCTGGCCTGCGATTATGCCGCCAACCTGGAGAAGGCGGAAGTGGTCCTGGCCGCAGCCAACCCCGGAGCCGCGGCTGCGGCTGCCGCGCCGGAAGAAGTTCATACTCCAGGCGTCCGCACCGTGGAGGAGGTGGCCGCGTTTCTTCACGTCACCCCCGCAGACATCGTCAAAACTTTGATTTATGAAACCGAGAATGGCCCGGTGGCCATCCTCATCCGGGGTGACCACGAAGTCAATGAAGTGAAGGTGAAAAACCTGCTGCGGGTCACTGACCTGACCCTGGCCGGCGCTACCCGGGTCCGGGAACTCACCGGCGCGGAAGTGGGTTTCGCTGGGCCGGTGGGGCTCAACCTGCCCATCTATGCGGACCAGGCGGTCCCGGCTATGTCCGCGGCAGTCACCGGGGCCAATAAAACCAACCATCATCTGGTCCGGGTCCACCCCCCCCGGGATCTTACCATCACCCGGACCGCGGATCTGCGCGCCATCACGGCCCAGGACCCCTGCCCCCGCTGCGGCGGCGATCTAGAGATTCTCCGGGGCATCGAAGTGGGCCACATCTTCAAACTTGGCACCAAATATTCCCAAACGCTGAGGGCCGTCTTCCTGGACGAAGCCGGTCAGGAACAATTCATCTATATGGGCTGCTACGGCATCGGCGTCAGCCGGATCGTCGCTGCGGCCATTGAACAGGGCAACGACGACCAGGGCATGATTTTCCCCATGGCCCTGGCCCCCTTCCGGGTGGGCCTGATCCCCATTTCTCTGAATGATGCGGCCACCAGGGAAAAAGCCCTGGAGCTGCACGCCGCCATGGAAGCGGCCGGCCTGGAAGTCCTTATGGACGACCGGGATGAGCGCCCGGGAGTGAAGTTCAAGGACTGCGATCTGTTGGGCCTGCCGTTAAGGGTGGTGGTGGGGCCCAAGACCCTGGAGAAAGGCATGGCCGAAGTGCGCCAGCGGCGCTCCGGGGAGACCGTGATGGTGCCTTTGGGGGAATTGCTCTCTTATCTCCAAGAGAACATCCGCCAAGAGACCTCCGGATAAGTTCCCAATGTGAGAGTATCGGCGGTGAGAAAAACTCCCCTTTACAAGGTCTTTAAGACTTATGGGGAAACAAGCAATAAAAGAAGCCTTTGAACTGGCTATGTCGGCAATTATTCCCTCTCCCCTCGGGGGAGAGGGTTAGGGTGAGGGGGGCGACTTTGGCCAAGTAGCTGTAATCGACCAAAGACGCCACCCCCACCCCAACCCTCCCCCCTCGAAGGGGGAGGGAGAAATACAGGTCAGGTTATGGAAAGTATTCCTAGGACATGGTGTTAGTATTGAGTGCCATAAAGAAATTATGAGGTATCTGCGGCTATAAAAGGCTGTCATTCATAAGGCTCTGGCTCAACCATAACTTATGAAAAACTCAGGTGACTTGCAGTCTTAACTTTGAACTTTGAACTTTTCGTAACAGAAGACTCAGGAGCTGCATGACCACTAGGATCATTCGCCTCAACGACATCGTGGAAGAGGTGCAGAAGCACCATCCGGAGGCGGATACCGCGCTGATTGAAAAGGCCTACGTCTTTTCGGCCCGGGTCCATGAGGGGCAGACGCGCCTCAGCGGCGGGCCGTATCTCTCCCACCCCCTGGAAGTGGCTTATCTTCTGGCGCAAATGGGTCTGGGCCCGGTCACCGTGGCCTGCGGCCTGCTCCATGACACCGTGGAGGACACGGACACCACCCTGGACGACCTGGACGAATACTTCGGCGAGGAAGTGGCCGACGTCGTCAACGGCATCACCAAAATCGGCCAACTCGTGTTCGGCGACCGCATCACCCAGCAGGCGGAATACGTCCGCAAAATGATCCTCTCCATGTCCCACGACATCCGGGTTCTGCTGGTGAAACTGGCGGACCGCGTCCACAACATGCGCACCCTGGGCTATATGCCCCCGAACCGGCAGAAGCGCATCGCCCAGGAGACCATGGACATCTACGCCCCCCTGGCAGGACGGTTGGGGATGTTCCGCCTCAAGGCCGAGCTGGAGGACCTGTCCTTCTTTTACCTGGAGCCCGACGCCTATAAGCAGATCCAGGAAGGCCTGACCCGGAAAAAAGGGGAACGGGAAAAATACATCGGCGAAGTCTCCCAACTCCTCCGAGAAAAACTGCAAGAACACCATCTGGAGGGGGAGGTCAGCGGCCGGCTGAAGCACTATTACAGCATTTACCGCAAGCTGCAGGCCCAGCAGATCACCCTCGACGAACTTTACGACCTTCTGGCCTTCCGCATCATTGTGAATACGGTGGGGGAATGTTATGAGGTCTTAGGGGTGATCCACGCCCTGTTCAAGCCGGTGCCGGGCCGCCTCAAAGACTATATCGGCATGCCCAAGGCCAATATGTACCAGTCCATCCACACCACGGTCATCGGTCCTTTTGGGGAGCGCATGGAGGTGCAGATCCGCACCCGGGGAATGCACCGCATCGCCGAAGACGGCATTGCCGCGCATTGGAGCTATAAGGAAAAAAGGCGCTTTCACGACAAGGAAGGCGAACGCTTTGCCTGGCTTAAACAGATCGTGGACCTCCAGAAAGACCTGAAAACGCCCCAGGAACTGCTGGAAGGAGTGCGCCTGGAGCTTTACCCGGAGGAGGTCTACGTCTTCACCCCCACCGGGGATGTCAAAGAACTGCCCCAGGGGGCCACGCCGGTGGATTTCGCCTATGCCGTCCACACGGAAGTCGGCCACCGCTGCACCGGCGCCAAGGTCAACGGCCGCATGGTGCCCCTGCGCCATGAACTGGCCAACGGCGATATCGTGGAGATCACCACTTCCCCCCACCACCGTCCCAGCCGGGACTGGCTGCAGTTTGTCCGCACCCCCAAAGCCCGCAATAAGATCCGTCAGGAACTCAAGGCCGCGGAACGGGAACAAAGCATCACTCTGGGCAAGGAACTCCTGGAGCGGGAGCTGCGCAAAAGCGGCATCAGCCTGCAAAAGCTCGTGAAAGAAGGGGAGGAGCTGAAAAAGATCGCCCAGGATTTCTCCTTTGTGCGCTATGAAGACCTCCTGGCGGCCATCGGCCACGGCAAGGTGACTCCCGGCCAGGTAATCGGGCGCCTGACCCGGGCCGCGGCCCCTCCCCCGGAAGAAGAGGTCCCCCCGGTCGAGCCGGAACTCAAGAAAGCCAAGGACCTGGGGGGCATCAAGATCAAGGACCTGGATGATCTGCTCGTCCGCCTGGCCAACTGCTGCCAACCCATCCCCGGAGACGCCATCATCGGCTATATCACCCGGGGCAAAGGGGTGACCATCCACCGGGCCGACTGCTCTTACCTGGCGCAAACTGAATCCTTCCGCCACATCCCCGCGCAGTGGGACGGCGTCCCCCATAAACTCTTCCCGGTGAATATCCGGGTGGTCACCGTGGACAAACCGGGGCTGCTCGCGGATATCACCAGCGCTCTGAAGATGGCGGAAGTGAACGTCACCAAGGCTTCGGTGGAGACCACCGCGGAGAATAAAGGAGTGGCCAACTTCACCCTCCAGGTGGCGGACCAGCAACATCTGGAAAAGGTCTTCGGAGCTCTGAAGAGGCTGAAAGAAGTGATTTCGGTGCGGCGGATCAGCGGGTAGAAAAGAAGCGGTCAGCTGTCAGCTATCAGCTTAAAAGATGAAAGATTTCAGAAAACAGAAGGTTTGGCAGAAAGATTTCGTCTAACCTTGGCCTGGACAAAGCCCATTCTGGAGAAAAAGCATGATATGACATGAGAGCAATGGAGGTGGGTCCGTTGCTCTCACTTTTTGCTTCAGGGAAATCTGCTGCTTTGGAATTAAAAGCTGACCGCTGACAGCTGACAGCTTCTTTACGCCGGCTTTACCACTAAACCCGAGCGCAGGCACCGGGTGCAGACCCGGAGGTAACGGATCGTACCCTGCTGCACGGTGCGGACGCGGCGCAGATTGGGTTTCCAGCGGCGCTTGGTGTGGTTGTTGGCATGGCTGACGTTGTTCCCCACGACGGGGCCTTTACCGCAAAGGTCACAGGTATATGACATGATTCCATCCTCTCTAAAATATATAAGTTTGCCCGAATTTATTCGAAAAAACAAGAGGGAAAGCAGGAATTTTTCTCCTGGAGCAACGCTGCGGGGAGCAATCCTCTTCTTTTTGCTCTTTCTCACCCTGGTGAGCAGCGGGGCTGCGGCCCGGCAGTTGCCGCCTCAGGAAGAAGCGGCCCTCTTTTCCCTGGCGGATTTGGGCCCGGTGGATTTTTCCCCCAAAACCGTGCAGGTGGAGATTTTTATCTCGCCTGACCCGGACCTGTATCCCTGCCGCCTCATGCTGCCCGGGGTCTGGGCCGGAGTGCAGGATTTTTACCGCCGCCTGGGAGTTAACCTGGAAAAGATCGAGGGCCTGGACGAACCCGGGCCCCTGGCGCCGGCGGCGTATTTGAGGGTGGAGCTGCTGAATCACAAGGCCTGGCTGGCCCGGAGCTTTAAGGCCTTTGACGTGCAGCCTCCTTTCCGGCTGCGTTTCCTCCAGGTCTGCAAGGATAAATGTGCGTTCGCCCATCTGCCCCTGTCGGTGGTCCATGTCTCTTTCAAAACCTTCCAGGAGATGGAGTTCAGCACCAAGCCTGGAGATGAACCTTTAAACCAGAAGTGGCTGGCCAATTTGCTGATCCATGAATTGGGGCATCTCCTGGGCCTCTATCATGCCGATGAATTTGTCAACGATCCCATTCCCGAGGTTCTGCCGGACGGTAAGACCGCCGACTTCATGAGCCAGCAGATCGCCTCCAGAACGGATTTGGGCTGGGTGGATTTCCAGAAGAGCATCATTCACAGCTACCTGGGCCGGGGCAAAATCTATCAGCAATACGCCCAGGTGGACTTTGACCCCTTGAATTATCTGAAGCTCATCAAACGCTACAACGGCTACCGGGAACCGGGCGCTCCTTCTAAAGCGGGGACAAAGAAGTATGGAAAGAAAGGCAACCCCAAAACCTGTGATGATGATGACGACAACGATAATGATGATGATTAGCAGCCATTGCAAAACCCCAAATTGCTTTAAACTGTCATTCTGAGCATAGCGAAGAATCTCGTATTTTCGAAGTGTTGAGATCCTTCACTGCGTTCAGGATGACAGAAAATGAGGTTTTGCAATGGCTTCTAGCAGTGAGGTCTGGCGGCCTGCCACCCAAGACCAATCCGATCACCGGACCTCTGGTGGCGCTTCCTTTTCCTTAAACCAGCCGGCCACCAGTTCCTGCAGGCTGAGGGATTGCCAGGCCGGGACCGGGGCGCTGGCCACCAGGGCCTTGAGGCCCGCGGCCAGTTCCGGTTCTTCCGCCAATGCCTGGCCCAGGACTTCCCCCCGGACCTGTCGCAAGCAGGCCAATACTTCCTGGACGGTGATCTGCTCCAGGGGCAGGCTGGGGACGAACCGGGGAGAGCCCTCCAGATCGGCCGCGGCCACCCGCACAATTAAGCCGCAGCCCTGGAGCAGGTCGGCCACCCTGGAGGCGAGACTATTGCTGCCGGGGAAAACCCGGCCCAACTCCTCAAGAGACAGGGGCGCTTGGCGCCTGGTGTAGCGGGCGCCGATGGCCGCCAGAGCCGCCAGGGCCAGGTATTCGTCCACCGGCTCCGGTGGGGGCGGCGAACGCCGCCATTCCTGGCTGAGGTAATCCAGATTCTGGTGGGCGTATGCCACTTCGGTGCCGAAGAGCACGATGAGCCAACTCCAAAACATCCAGATCACCACAAATAACAGGTGGTAGAGAGCCCCATAGATCGCATTGTAATAAGTGGCTTCGCTCTGAAACCAGGTGAAGATCCATTGGGCCAGCTGCCAGGTGCTCCCCCCGACAATCCCTCCCAGAATCGCGGAACGCATCTGCACGTGGGTATTAGGCATGACCACGTAAATAAAGGTAAAGGCCAGCCATAGGACCCCCAGAGACACCAGGCTGGTGGTGGCGGAATGGAAGGCCTGGGGCAGGATGCCGAAAAGCAGACGGCGGATCTCCGGGTGCCCCACCAGCGCAGTGGAAAAGGAGATGGCCCCGGCCATGAGGATGGGGAAGATCATGAAGATGCTCAGGTAATCGCTGAGCTTGCGCCGCCAGGGCCGGGTTTGGGAGACCTTCCAGGTTTCATTGAAGGCCCGCTCCACGTTGGTCATGACCACTACCAGGGCCAGGAGCAGGACCACCACCCCGAAAACTCCCAGCGAGGTAACCTTGGTATCTTCGATGTACTGGAAAATCTGGGCGGCGAACTCTTGTGATCCTGGAGCCAGGCGTTGCAGCAGGTGCTGCGCCAACACCCGTTGGATCCCCAGCCCCTTGAGGAGGGCAAAGAGCAGGGCCAGCAGGGGAATAAAGGCCAGAACCGTGGAATAGGCCAGGGCTGAAGCCCGAACCAGGGAACGGCTTTTGAAAATGTTGCCTCCGGCCAGAATCAGGACGCGCAGGGCCCGGAGCAGATAGAGACTGGACGGACCCCACAACTCATCCCGCCAGAGGGAGTTGCCGAAAAACTCTCTTAATTGGAACCGAAGCCTTTCCATTTAGACGCTTCTATCTGCCCCTGCATGCAAATTCAATTGCCTCGTCGAACAGATGATCATAAAATGTTTTATACACATCAAAGACCTGTTTATTGACCAGAATTTCCCCATGCTTAAATTGCCTGTCTTTATCCACATAGACCATCAATACTATTTTGGAATCAATGAGGCCATAATCGAATGTCTTGATTTTACTGCTCAACTTCTTAAGCAATACTTTCTTTTCAATTTCTTTTTTAGCAATATACCTTACGGTAATGCCCGCCTTCCATTGTTCAGACATTACCTCCTGAAGTTTCTCTAATTCGTCCTCATTTTCATAAATAAAGATTCTGCTGATCTCTGCCTTACTGACATTCTTTTTTACCTTTTGAATTTCGATGGCGAGCTTGCTGAAGGCCTGATTCCACCAAAAATCCGGGTTAGTATAACTAAGTCCATAATATCTTGATTCAATTTTCCACAATAATTCCAACCAAGCGTTGGGAATCTGCTCCTTGGTGATTTTGGTTACTCCGTAACGCAGGATATTGCAGAGTTCAGCAGTGTTCTGAATCGGCTCGCTGACCTTTTGCAAAAGATTGGCCAATTTCAGGTTGGTTTCCTTCAGGGATTGTGCATGTCGATGAAATTCAATTATATTATTAATTACTTGGGTAGTGATAAGGCCAATCAGAATACTCAATAGACCTGCAACTTCGCTCTTGTTGCCGGAAACCTTGTAAGTAATATAGCCGATGGTCAACCCGACTAATACTACAATGACTTTGATGAGAAAATCCATTTGGCTATGGTGTTTTTATTGATTGATATTCAAAGAACCGTTAATACCCCATCTCCCAGGCCCGGAAATCGTCGAACTCGATGTTCACCAGCCGGGGCGGGCCGGTGCTTTTGCCGAAGTCCTGGAACAGGACCACCAACAGATAGTTAAGGGTGCTTCTCAGGTCCCCGGAGGTGCCGGTGCTTCTGGCCTGCCCCTGCCAGAGGCGCTTAAATTCCCCGGTTCCCCGGTAACTCGATCCTTCGATCACATTCACCAGGAGCCAGCGGTCATAAACCGTTCGCACCGCAGGAGCGTAATAGTCAGGGATTGGGGCGAACGCGTAGGGCCGCCAGGGGCCGCCGTACTGCCAGGGACCATATGCCGGCATGGGCACGGCCACCGGCCGGCCCTCCCCCTGACCGTAAGAATACACCAGGTAGTAATCGGCCTGGTCGAAGGCGGTCAGCACATAACCCTGGATGCCCAGAAGCTTTTCAATTTTGCTTTTGACGGCCTGCTCCAGGAGGGGGTCTTTGGCGTCCCGGTTGTCAATGACATAAAAAGAAGCAGGCGGGGGCGCCACCGCCGCGGCTCCGGGTTGGGCATAGCCGCTCACCTGCACCTGGTAGGGCACGGTGGCGCAGCCGCCAAGGAAAAGCCCCAAGATCAGCAGGATCAGGGCTGCTGTTACTTTTCTGGCATGCATGGTTGGCGAGACCCGCAAACGGCCGCCGCCTTAGCGCGGGCAGGCCCGGGTCAAGACCTCCTTTAACTTGCCTCTGATTTCTTTTATCGGGGGCAGCACGGGCAAGGGAGGCAGTTCTTCGGGGCTGAGCTTCTGCCGCTTAAAGCGCATGCGGGTGGAGAGTTCCTCCCGTTCCGTGCCTAACAGCCCCCCGGAGATAACCTCCTGGCGCCCTTCCAGGGCCTCGATCTGGGCGGCAATGAGCCCGAAGTCATAAGAAAGATTGAACTTATCAATATCTTCATTAAGCAGCCGCAGATGAGTGAGGATCTTGTCGTATTGCTCCCGGAGCTTTTCTATCTCCCGCTGCAGGTCTTCATAGACCTTGAGAACCAGGTTACAATAGCGCCGGGTTTCCGTCAGGGCCCAACAGCGGTAAGGCCGCACCAGTTCCTGACAGACCGCGGGGGAAA
>JAKAGH010000035.1 GCA_021817645.1 Deltaproteobacteria bacterium | reverse complement strand
GGGGGGGGGGGTAGGAAAGGCCTCTCTATTTACCGGATAGAAGAGAATATCTATGAAATTCATCTGCGCTTGGCGGACGTCATTATCGAAAAGTTGCCTTGGCGAAAATGCATAGAGAAATACGACAGAAAAGAGACGCTATTTTTCTTAGACCCGCCCTATTACAACTGTGAAAAGGATTATGGAGCGGGGATATTTACGAGAGATGATTTCCAGAAAATACGTCAAGCGCTGCAAGAACTCAAAGGGCAATTCATTATGACTCTGAATGATTTGTCGGAAACCCGGGAAATTTTCGGCTGCTTTCAGATAGAAAGCGAAAGGATCAAATACCAGGTTTCCGGTAAACCACAGGAAGCGAGCCAATTGATCATCAGGGCAAACTTATGACTCAGCTCCTCGACCATTTAGGCCACCCTATCCCGCCGAAGGCCCGGCCGGAGACCCGGGAGATCGCCGCGGTTTCCATCCGGGACCGCTGGAGCGGCTACCCGTCGGCGGGGCTGACGCCCTCCCGGCTGAGCGCCATTTTCCGGGAGGCGGATTGGGGCTCGCTCCGCAACCAGGCGGAGCTGTTCGAGGAGATGGAGGAGAAGGACGCCCACCTGGCCTCGGTGATGCAAACCCGCCGCCTGGCGGTCCTGGGCCTGGATTTCCAGATCGAGGATGCGTCCGAGTCCGCGGAGGATAAAAAGATCGCCGAGTTCTGCCGGGAGGCCCTGGCGGATCTGGATCTGATGGAACTGTGGACGCATCTTTTAGGGGCGGTGGGCCAGGGCTACGCCGGGGCGGAGCCCATCTGGGAGAATTATCCCCAGGCCCGCATCACCCGCTTCAACCTGATCCATCCCAAGAATTTCAATTTTGTGGAGACATTGACTCCCCGGATCGTCACTGAGGACAATTGGCAGGGCGTGGAGCCGCCGCCGTTTAAGCTGGTGTTCCACAAATATGCGGCCAAATCCGGCCCGGCCTTCCGTAACGGCGTGCTGCGGGTGGCGGGGTTCCTCTACCTGATCAAGAATATCGCGCTCAAGGATTGGGCGGTGTTCAACGAGATTTTCGGCATGCCGCTGCGCCTGGGGAAATACGAGCCTTCGGCCTCCCCCGCGGACAAGGAGGCGCTGCGCCAGGCCATCGTCAACCTGGGGAGCGACGCCGCGGGCATTATCTCCAAGGCCACGGAGATCGAGTTCGTGGAGGCCGCCACGCGCCTCTCCGGCACCATGATCCCGTTTCAGGCCCTGGCCGACTTCTGCGACCGGGGGATGTCCAAGGCGGTGCTGGGGCAGACTTTATCCACCGATACCGCCCCGGGCAGCGGCACCCTGGCCGGCAACGCCCATGCCGAAGTGCGGCGAGACCTGCTGGAGGCCGACGCCGCGGCCCTGGCCCGGACTATGCGCCTGCAGATCCTGCGGCCCCTGGTGGGCTACAACTTCGGCTGGGACAAGCCGGTGCCGGGCTGCAGCTTCAATCTGGCGGAGGAAGAGGATCTCAAAGCCCTTTCAGAGACCTGGAAAAATCTCAGGACAATGGGGGTGGAAATTACTGAGGCTCAGGTTCATGAGCGCTTCGGTATCCGTCCGCCGCAAAAAGGGGAAAAGGTAATCGGCGCACCGGTGGAAAGCGCCTGGGATAAAGTCTCCAGGGCCGCCGGGGAAAAAGATACCGCGGCCATGAAGGCTATTCTCCCCCTGGCCGCAGGGGGCCTGGAGCTGATCCCCCAGGACGCCCAGGTGATCCAAACCCACCAGCAACTGGAGAACCTGACCCAGGCGGCGCTCGCGGCCAGCGCCCAGGCCGTCCTGGATTTCCTGGCGCCGGTCTGGGATTTGATCGAGAAGAATGAGGATTTGGAAGTGATCAAAGGCAAGCTCCTGGCCGTTTATCCCTATCTGCGGCCGGAGGAAACGGCCCAGGCCCTCTACCAGGCGGGGATGCTGGCCTGGATGAAGGCCCGGGCGGCCCAGAATAATCAGTGAGGAGGCGGGAACTTTGCGGGAACAAGGCACGGTGAAATGGTTTAACGACGCCAAGGGCTACGGCTTCATCAGCCGGGAAGGCAAGGAGGACGTCTTCGTCCACCACCGCAACATCGAGGCCGAGGGCTTCCGGAGCCTGGCCGAAGACGACCTGGTGGAGTTCGAGGTACAGCAGGGCCCCAAGGGACTGCTGGCGGTCGGAGTCAGAAAGATTTGAAGTGGGGAGATCTCAATTCCTGGAGGCCTCTGCGGAGCTCCAGAATTTTCGAGAAATGGGATGCTGTCCCTAATTAATGCCTAAAAGGATCCACGCGGTGGGAAATGGCAGATTTCGCTTTCACCTTCGGCAAAGAGGTCCCGCCTTTCGAAGAGGCGGTGGCCTGGTTTCTGGCCAAGAGGATCGTCAGCAAAGCGGAGTTCGAGGCGATGTCGGCGGCGATGAAAGCCAAAGCCTTCACCGCGGCCTACGTCTATGCCGCGGACGATTTGCAGCGGGTCTTCGAGGCCTGCGAAGCCGCCATTTCCCGGGGATCGACCTACCGGGAATTTACCAGGGCCACGGAAGAAATTTTGCGGCGGTCCTGGCACCGGGAGACGGTCTTTCGCACCAATGTTTTGAGCAGCTACGGCGCCGGTCATTGGGAGCAGGCGCAGCAAATCCGGGCGCTGCGTCCCTACGCCCGCTACAGCGCGGTGATGGACGGCCGCACCCGGCCCCTGCACGCGGCCCTGCACGGATTGATCTATCCGCTGGATCACCCGTTCTGGCAGCGGTACTGGCCGCCCTGGGACTACAACTGCCGGTGCGCCGCGGTGACGCTGAGCGTCTGGGAGATCCAAAACCAGGGGCTGCAGGTCTCGACCCGCTGGGACGGTAGCCTGCCGCCGATGCCCAAGAATTTCCAGTCTCCGGCCCAGGGGGGCGTCTGGCGGCCGGATTACGGCAAATACGCGCCGGAGCTGGCGGCAACGCTCCGGCAGGGAGTGGAGAGGGCGATTTATGAGTGAACCGATCCTGGTGATCTTCGAGGCCCTGCCCCAGACTCAGACAGGGGCACAGGTGCCGGAATGGTTCCGGGTAGTGCCGCTGGGGGAGGATATGCCGCTGCTGGACAATATCTTTCCCTCATTCAGCGCCGGAGCCGATGATTTTACGGCCATGATCCGGGCCTTTAAGGCCCGGAAATATGACATGGTCATCGACTATGAACATCAAACGCTCAAAGGGGTTGCGGCCCCGGCCGCGGGTTGGGTCCGCGATTTGGAGGCCCGGCCGTACGGTCTCTGTGCCAAGGCGGAATGGACCGACAAGGCCAAGGGATATTTGCAAAACCGGGAATACCGCTATTTTTCCCCGGTGTTGCTGCTGAATCGGGAGACACAACGGCCTTTTGATATCCGTTCGGTCGCTTTGACCAACACCCCGTCCATCATCGGCCTGGAGCCGCTGGTGGCTAAGGCGGGCGGCATGGACGAAGCCCAGGCGGCGCAGGCGGCCCGGGCCAAGAAATACGGCATCGGCGTCAAAGAGGGCGGCAAGGTCACCAAGCCCGGGGATTTCGCCAACGTGCCGGACGAGGAGTGGGCCGACCCGGTCAATTACCGCTACCCGATGGGGGACGCGGCCCATTGCCAAAATGCCCTGTCCCGCTGGGGCGATGAGTCCAACCGGGCGCAGTACACCCCGGAAGAACGCAGCATCATGGAAAACCGCATGAAGCGCCGGGCCAAGGCGCTGGGCATAAAAACTTCGATGGAGCCAGGAGGAATGGCCATGAAAGGAAAGTTGATCGCATTGCTGAAAATGAAGGCCGAAGCCACGGACGAGGAAGTCCTGGCCCAGGCGATCCAAACTCTGGCCCAGGCCGGGGCCCTGCCGGAAATCACCCAGGTCCTGGCCTTGAAGGCCGACGCCACGCTGCCGGAGATCATCGGCGCCATCAAGGGCCTCCAGGACGGGCAAACCAGCCTGGTGGCGATGAAAGCGGAGCTGGACACCCTCAAGGCCACGGTCACCGAACAGCAGGCCACGGCGGCGGTGCAGGAGGCCCTCAAGTCTGGAAAAATCCTGGCTTCAGAAGTGGAGGACCTCACCGCGGAAGCCCGGAAGGACGTGGCTGCGTTCAAGGCCCGTATGGACAAGCGCCCGGTCATCGGCCCGCCGGTGGAAAATCTGCCCACGCAGCCGGGGCCGGTGAAAGGCAGCGCCCTTTCCGACAACGCCATCCTGATGTGCAAGCAGCTGGGGTTGGACCAGGAATCTTTCAAAACCACCCGGGACCAGATGGCCGGGGCGCAGTAAGCGCCCGGAGCCAACAGGAGGGAATGACCTATGGCTTTAACTAAAGACAGAAAGACTCCCTATCGCGAAGGGATTGAACAGGATTTCCCGGTAAAGGGTTTAACTAAAATCTATGCCGGGTCACTGGTCTGCGTTTCCGGGGCCGGCGGCTTCGCTATCCCGGCGGCGGACGCGGCTGGCAATATCTTTGTGGGCGTGGCGTTGGAACAAGTTGACAACAGCGCCGGCGGTGATGGCGATAAAAAGGTGAAGGTGCGCCGCACCGGGGTCTTCGAGTTCAATGCGTCCAGCATCACCCAGGCGATGGTAGGCGACATCATGTACATCGTGGATGATGAGACCTTTGATGAAACCTCGCCGGGGAACAGCGTCTTCTGCGGCCGCCTGGTGAAATACGAATCCGCCACCCGGGGCTGGATCGATATCAGCCTGGCCGTGCCGGTGGCCCTGGCAGCCGGCGGCGCCCTCACCATCACCGACGCCGGCGGCTTCTTTCCGGTGCATACGGTGGAAGACGCCCTGCAAAAACTGGGGCAGGATTCCCAATCGGCCCAGTACCTGATCCGGCCGTCGCTCCTGCGCCTCGAATCCGGGGCGGCCATCCCCGCCTACAACGCCGGGGTGGCTGACGGTTACGTGCAGCTGGCCAACAAGAATATGGGGCTGCAATGGAATACCAGCGCCACTCCCGGCGACATCATGGCGCAATTCCTCATCCCGCCGGACCTGGACGACGCCAAGGACCTGGTGGTGCATCTCCAGGGCGGCATCGTCAAGGCCGGGGCCGGCGAAGTGGATTCGCCGGTGTTCACCATTGAGGCCTATTTCGATGTGCCCGGGGCCGCTCCGGGGGCCGACAACGATTGCGGCGGCGAGTCGGCGGAATTCAGCGCCGCGGTGGGAGCCAATTTGCAGGAGAAGACCCTGACCATCGCCGCCGCCGACGTGCCCGCCGCCCCGGCGGTGCTGACCCTGGTGCTGCATCCCAAAGACGGCGAATTGGGCACCGATGACTTCCTGCTGTCCGGCCTCTGGCTGGAAGGCAGCCGCAAACTGCTGGCGGCCTAAGCGCCGGGCGCTAAATTAACGGAGGAAACGACCTATGATCATCAATGCCGAGAATCTGGCGAATATGTTTATCGGCTTCAACACCGTCTTCAACAATGCCTTTGCCGGGGCGCCTGCGTTCCGGGACCAGTTGGCGATGACGGTGCCGTCTTCCACCCGCACCAACGATTACAAATTCATCCTGCAATTCCCCATGCTCCGGGAATGGCTGGGCGACCGGGTGATCAAGAGCCTGGCGGCCGAGTCTTTCCATCTCACCAATAAGAGCTTTGAGAGCACCGTCGAGGTGGACCGGGACGACATTGCCGACGATCAGTTGGGGCTATTCGCCCCTATCATCGCCGAGCTGGCCAAGGCCGCCAGACAGCACCCGGATCTGCTCATCGCCGCGCTCATGGCCGCGGGCCTGACCACCGCCTGCTATGACGGCAAAATGTTCTTTGCCGCCGACCACCCCATGCCCACCCCGGCCGACCCCACGGCCACCGGCTCCAACACCGGGGGCGGCGCGGGCACGGCCTGGTATCTCCTGGACAACTCCCGGAGTATCAAGCCCTTCATCTATCAGGAACGGCAGGCCCCGCAGTTGGTGAGCCAGGATCGGCCGGAAGACGAGCACAACTTCATGCGCAAGAAGTTCCGCTACGGCGTGGACTACCGGGGCAATGTGGGCTACGGCCTCTGGCAGCTCGCCTACAGCTCCAAGGACACTCTGAACGCCACCAACTACGCCAACGCCCGGGCGGCCATGATGGCCTACCACAACGACGAGAACGTGCCCCTGGGGATCATCCCCAACCTGCTGGTGGTGCCGCCGTCGCTGGAGGCCGCGGGCAAGGCCCTCCTGGAAAACGCCTACACCGCGGTGGCCGGCGCCGGCATGCAGGACAACGTCTGGAAAGGCACGGCCAAGCTGCTGGTGGTGCCCTGGCTGAGCTAACTGAGTGATTGACGAGGCGGGGCCGGGAAGGCTTCCGGCCCCCGCCCTCCTGGAGGCGATATGGCTTTGACGGTGGAAAAAGGCGGCGGCTTCATCCAGATCATCCCGGACGGGGCCACCGACTATGACGTGCAGACGGATTATCCCGTGGGGGTCTTCCTGCAGGCCATCGAGTTCGTGCCCTCCGCGGACGGCGACGTCTTGAAGGTGCGGGAGGGGAGCGCCACCGGCCCTATCATCTGCCGGATCAAGGGCACGGACGAGCAGAAGAAGAAATATTTCCCCAACCTGCTCTCCAAGCCCTTCATCAAGGCGAAGGACCTGGCCCTGAGCGACGCGGCCAGCGCCCTGATCATCCTGCAAGTGGGATAAGCGCCCATGCCCTACTGCATCCAGGACGACCTGCTGAAGCTGATCCCGGAGCGGGATCTGGCGGATATCACCGCCGAGGCCGGCGACATCCCGGATGCCACGGTGGTGGCGGAAGCGATCACCGCGGCCGGCGGCGAGATCGATTCCTACCTGGGGAAACGCTACCAGGTGCCCCTGGCTCCGGTGCCGGACCAGGTCAAGGCCCTGGCCGTGGACCTCACTCTCTACCGCCTCTACTCCCGGCGCAGCCTGGCCCCGGAAGTCAGGCGGCAGAGGTATGAGGATGCAATCAGGTTCCTCAAGGACGTGGCCCAGGGCCGGGCGGTAATCACCGGCGCCACGGGCCTGGAAGAACCCTCGGTGCAGCAGGAAGTTACGGAAGTCAGCAGCGCCGAGCGGGTTTTCTCCCGGGAAAAGATGAGGGGCTGGTAAATGTCCGGAGTTGCCGTCAAAGTTCTGGCCGCCGACGTCTTGGCCCGCCTCCAGGGCATGGAGGAGCGGGGCTATAACTTGAGCGGCGTTTTTCGGAACTTCGGCGAATACATGAAGGGCAGCATCGAGCAAAACTTTGCGGCCGGCGGCCGGCCCGAACGCTGGCAGCCCCTGAAAATGGCGACGATGGTGGCCTGGCATACCGGTAAGAAATCTTACTGGAACAAGTCCGGCGGCGCCATGACCGCCAAAGGCAAAGCGGCCTGGCAGGGACGCCTGCCCTTGACGGATACGGCCCGGCTGCGGCGCTCCATTAATTACATCGCCGCCGCCCGGGGCATCAATATCGGCACCAATCTAATCTATGCCGGCATCCACCAGTTTGGCGGCCAGGCCGGCCGGGGGCATAAAACAACCATCCCGGCTCGGCCCTATCTGCTGTTCCAGGATGCGGACATTGACTATTTTGAGCGCCTGCTCCTGGAATTCATCATCACCCGGAGGATGTTGTGAATTACTCCATCACCGCCCTGGAAAATGCCCTCCTGGAGCTGATCAGGACCACCGTGCCCCAGGCGGTGACGGTGGAATCCTATGCCGGGCAACTGGAGGGCAACCCTGAAGACCTGGCCAAGCGCTGGCAGGAAATCATCCGGCGCTGGCCCGCAGTCTTCGTGGCTTATGGCGGGGGCGCCGCAGATATGGAACTGGATGAATTCGGCGGCATCTACGGCCGCAAAGTCCGGTTCGATTTGATGGTTTGCTGCCGCAGCTTGCGGGGCGAGGCCGGCGCCTATGCCATCCTGGAAGCCCTGCGGGATCTGGTGCAGAAGAAGCTGCTTCCGGGGCTTTATCCCCTGGAGTTTATCAGCGAAGAAGCGCTGTCCATCTTTCCTGACAGTGTAATCTATCGGGCCGTCTATGGCTTCTCCCTGGAAGACCAGGCGGCAGAGGAGGAATCATGAGTGATTCTCTTACCGGCCTGGTCAATCTCCTGATTTCGGCCAACATGATCAAAGATCTCGACCTGGCTGACGCGAAATTCCCGCTATCACAGACCTGGGCGCAGGAGTTCCAGAGCGGCTCCGGCTCCGGGCAGATCAACAAATTATTCGCCGACACCCGGACCCTGGCTGACGGTGCGAATGAAGAGCTGGATCTGGCCGGCGCCCTGACCGATCCCTTTGGGGCCAGCCTGACTTTCACGAAGGTTAAGGTTTTGGCCATCAAAAACAAAAGCGCTACGCAGACTCTGAGCGTCGGGGGCGCTGCCGCCAACGCCTGGAGCGCTCTTTTCGGAGATGCCACTGACATCCTCAAAATTGCGCCCAGTTCAATGGCCCTCCTGGTTTGCGACCCGGCCGGGGTGGCGGTCACGGCCGCCACCGCCGATCTGCTCAAAATCGCCAACAGCGCCGGGGCCGCCGCGGATTACGACATCATTGTCTTAGGCATCTAACCGCCGGAGATGGTTGCGGCGACTGAAGGAGGAATGACATGGGCGAATCAGGACGGTACTCGGCGGTAAAAATCGGCGCCACACTCATCCGCGGCCAGGATACCTGGAATCTCACCAGGAGCGCCAAAGAAGTGGATGACAGCGAGTTCGGGAGCGAGTGGGAAAAGAAGGACCTGGGCATGATGTCCTGGAAGGCCGATTTCAACGGCAAGGTGCGCCTGGATGATGCCGGGCAGCAGGCCCTGGAAGACGCTTTCGAGAATAAAACCCTACTTTCGGATCTGCGGCTCTATGTCAACACTACCGTTTATTATGCCCCGAACACGGCTGCGGACTCCGAAGCGGGCGGACGGGTCTCGGAGTTGACCATCGGCGCCAAACATGACGGCGTGGCCACCGTCAAGATCTCCATCTCCGGCAACGGGCCGGTCAAGAAGTTTGGAGCCTAAACAATGGATCTGAGCAATTACGTAGATGGGCAGGAGTTGCTGGCGGAAACCGAGTTTCCGGAAGAGGGCTCGGGGTTTTTCGTAACCGTGCGGCATCTGTCGCCGAAGGAACTCCGCAGCCTCACGGGCGAAGCCGCCTGCCAGGCCGTAGTAATCAAGGGCGGCCGGGCGCGGCCTCTGGATGAAGCCAAGGGCCAGGCGGTGATTGAGGCGGGCATGGCCCGCCTGATCCACTCCTGGCGGGGCCTGACCCCGGAGATGGCCGCCTCCCTGATCCCCGGCCTCCAGGTCAAGAAGATCACGGCAGACCTGGCAGCCCAGGGTTTAACGGAAATCCCCTGCGAGGATGAAAATAAGCTGTTTTTGATCCGCAAGGCCCACGGCTTCATCGGCCATATCGAACGCACCGCCAAGGAGGCGGAACTCTTCCGAGCCCGGGAGCAGGAGGAGGAAACAAAAAACTCATAAAGGCGGTGGCCTGGCAGCGGCTGTATGACACCGACTGCGGCCAATGCCCCCGGGACCGGCGGGACCTGGGGATGCTGCCGCCTAACTGCCCCGGCTGCTCTTATCCGGGGATTCTCCTCGCCAACCTGCCGGCCTGGGAAGTTTTGCAGATTACCGGCAGCGCCATGTTTGACGGCATGGGCGGCCTGCAGCTCGCCAGCGCCCGGGAGGTGGCCGCAGCCCTGGGCCACCCCTGGGAGCGGGGCTTGATCAAAAAAATCATCAGGGCCGCGGCGGTGATGGCCATGAAAGCCGAAGAGATACCGGGTTTTCTGGAGAAATTGGAAGGCGATGGCGACTAAAGACCGGGTACTTATCGAACTTTACGTGGACGACCAGGGCACGGTGAAGATCGCCGCGGCCAAAAAAGCCACGGAAGAGCTGGCAGACGCCGCCACCCGGGGCAGCGCCTCGTCCAAAGCCGCAGCCGAAGATTTCGCCGGCAGCCTGATGAAGCAATTGGGGATTTATGCCCTGGTGATCGCGGGCGCCTGGAAACTGGAGCAGGCGGTCACTGGGGCCTTCAAAAGCGGCATCCAGGCGGTGGATGAATACCGGGTCAGGGTCATCGGTATCGCCGCCACCCTCACCGATATGGCCGCCTCCGGACAAGGCAGCGTGGAAGAGGTCTTCCGGAAAAACAAGGCCTTTGCCGAAGATTATTACCGCGCCCTCAACCTGGAATCCGCCAAGCATTTCGCTACCGTCAGCGAGGGCATGACCGTCTACAACCGCCTGGTGCAAAGCGGCTATGCCCCCACCATGCTGGAGGTAGGGGCGGTGATGACGTTGGCGGATAAAATCAAGTTGGCCACCCAGGGGCAGAATATGGAGGTGCAGCTCAATACCGAGATCATCGCCCTGATGGAAGGCCAGGCCCGGGCTCAGAGTCTGCTGGCGATGGAACTCAAATCCCGCCTGGGCCCCGGCTGGGCTGACCTGGTGGAGCAACATAAAAAGACCGGGGATCTTCTGACCTGGCTGGTCAGTCTTTACCCCGGCCTGGCCGTGGCCAACAAGGAAATCGAAGGCACTCTGACCGCGCAATTGACCACTACCAAGAGCCTGCTGGATCTGTTGTCCATCAGCGGCTTGGGCGGGGCCTACCAGGACATTGTCGGCTGGAACCGGGCGATTAATGATTATCTCCGGACACACGATGAGTTGGCGGGCCAGATCAGCAAGGCCTGGTGGAATATCAGCGGCGCCGTGGAAGGCATTGGCGGCTTTATCGGCAAAGCCACTTTGGCCCTGGTGGATTTCGGAGCCAAGCTGGACGCGATCGCCCAGAATCCGGCGCTAATGGTGATTATCGGGGCGGCTGTAGGCGGCCTAAAGTGGGGCGGCGTCGGCGCGGTGGTCGGCGGCGCCACTGGCGCAATGGGTTGGTTGGAAGCCTATACTGCCCGGGAAAAACGGTTGTTTTCCGGCGCCGGTCCTTACGGCGAAGCGGCCGAAACTTTTTATGAGATGCCCAAGGAGACGCCGCCGAAAACGGAAAACCGGAATAGAAAAGATCAAGGCGGCGGCGGGGGGGGCGGTTCCTCGGATTCAGCCCTGCGCCAATTGGAAAACTATATCAACCGCATGAAGGAGGTCTCCGCCAAAGCCGCGGGGGAATCTTTCGGGGCCCTGGAGGAATGGCGGAATAAAGAGGCGGCCTCGCTCCGCCGCTTGGAGGAACAACTCGGGGCGAGTTTCGAGGCCCGGGAAGCCCTGGCGAGCGCTTATTATTCCAAGCGCCAGGCCCTGATCGACAAGTTTTCCGAAAGCGAGACGAAAAGGTTTCAGGAATCCGCCCAGAAACAGGAAAAGGCCTGGCTGGGCACCCTGGACCTGCAAAAGAACCTCTTTGATCAGCTGGCCGGGGCCTGGCCCCAGGAATTGGGCTTTAAGCAAAAGGCCCTGGATCTGGAAATTCAAATTAACCGGGCCAAATCCGACCGCAATTTGATGGATCTGGAACATGCCGGGTGGCTCAGCAAAGCGCAAGCCGATGAAATCCGGGGCCTTGAGGCCCTGCTGGCCGCGCAAAAGCGCTTCAACCTGGAGATGGATAACAGCAAGGGCCTCAGCGGTTGGGCCTGGTCCCGATCCAAGGAAGTGGAGCAGCGGGATACGATCAAGGAGCTGATGGGCAGTTTCGAAGGCGGCCTGCAAAACGCCTTCTCCTCCGCCTGGCAGGGGTTTTTGACCCAGGACCAGCAGAGCCTGATGCAGGCGGGGAAAAACATCTTTCTGGGATTAATGGGAGAGCTGCAAAAGCGCAGCCTCACCGGCATCTTCGATTTTGCGGCCCAGGCCCTGAAGCCCGCCCCTGGCGGGGCGGACCAGCAGATGCTGAAGACGGCTCAGGGCCTGCAAAAGGCCAGCGTGGGCTTTAATCTCAACACGGCCCAATTCAGCCTGGCCGCAGGCGGCCTGCTCCTTTCGGGCGCGGGCATCGCCACCAATTCCCAGGCCCTGGTTATGGCCGGCACGGTTCTGCAGGTGGCGGGCCTGGCCATCCAGATGTACCAGACATTGACCGCCACTACGCAGACAGGAGCCGCGGCCGCTTTGATGGAATCCGCGGTGGCTCTGAATGGTGCAGCTATTGCGTTAGGTTCCGCAGCCGGCGCCTCTGGTGGGGGCGGCATATTCAGCAGCATCTTCAGCGTGGCGAAATTTCTCCCGGTCATTGGGCCGCTTATTCCCTCGAAACACAGCGGGGATCTCATTGCCCATAGCGGCCTACTGGTGGCTCACAGCGGCCTGCTCCCGGATGAGCGGCTGGTGAAGGTCCTGACCGGCGAACCCATCCTGCGCCGAGAGGCTTTTGCCGCATACCAGCGCATGGGACTCACCTTTGACGACCTGAACAACGCCCGCCTGCCGGCCGCTCCGGTGCCGGTGGCCGTGGCTGGCCCGGGCGGCGGGGGCAGGCCCGCCGGGGGCACCGGTGACGTCCATTACCATGATCACCAAGAAAATGTGGTGAAGATCTATGCCCAGGATTCTGACGACGTGCGGCGGTTCGTGGAAAAGCACAGCAACGTCTTCTTCGACAGCCAGCGCCAGCCGGTGCGCAATGGCCGCCAGGCGAGCACCTTCCGGAATATCAACGGCCAGGGGAAATACTGATGACCACCCCGTCGTATCCCATAGCGCCCTTGCCCGGCTATAGCGTCCTGCAGCGGCCCTTGATCTCCCTGGCGGTACAGACGATGGCCAGCGGCAAGGAGCTGCTCGCAGATTTCTGGCTGGGGCAGCATAAATGGGAGTTCACCCTGACTTACCCCCGCCTCACACCCGCGGAGATGGAGATTCTGCTGGGCTTTTTCCTGGCCAACCGCAGTGTGCCTTTTTTCTTCGACTACCGGGAAAACAAAAGCGTTTATGGGGTGGTGGACGCAAGTCTCGGTACCGGCAACGGCAGCGATGACACTTTCCAGATGGTGCGCTCTTGGGGCGGCCTTTTTACCGAGACCTGCAAATATATCCACACCGCCCCCCAGGTCAAGGTGGCCGGAGTGCTTCAAGATCCCAGTTACTATACCATCAACAGTGACGGCGCGGTGGTCTTCGCGTCCGGGCATATTCCGGCCGCGGGCCAGGCGGTGACCGCCTCTTTCTCCTATGACTATCTGGTGCGCTTTGCGGTGGAAGGCAAGGGCGGCTCCAGTCAGGCCTCATCGGGCCTGGCGTCCTTGGAATTTGAGCAATTCAGCTACCGGCTCTCCCGCCTGGGTCAGGTCGATCTGATCACCTGGTTTGAATGATGCTGGACACCTCTCCTGAACTCCTGGCCTTGCTGAACTCCTCCACCCTGTTCTGGATGGCGGATTGTATCACCATTACGCCGCGGTTTGGCATGCCGCCGCTGCCGGCTCCCCAGTCGCTCCATTACAATGACAGTCCCTTGGATTTCCAGTTGGTGCCGGGGGAAGGCCCGGCGCTGTTTCAGGCCTGGCGGATCAAGTGCGGCAATATCAGCGATTCCCAGGGCCTGGAGGTGGGGGAGTGCGATTTGCTCTGCCATCCGGGGCCGGACGACCTGATGGGAACGGTGCCCTGGATGACCGCGGCGGCGGTCAAGGGCATGCTCATGGGGGCGGCGGTCACGATCCAGCAGGCCTTTTTCACCCAGGAATCCATGCCCTATCCGGTGGGGACGGTTACGATCTTCAAGGGGTATATTTCGGACCAGGGCCCTTTGAGCGCCATGACCGCCCAATTTAAGGTCAAAAATATCCTGGAGCGCCTAAACCACAAGTGGCCCCGGAACCTGTATGGGCCGTCATGCCCCTGGGTGGTCTACAGCACCGCCTGCGGCCTCAACCAGGAAACCTTTGCGGTCAACGGCACCTTGAGCGGCGGCACCACTACCACTGTTACCTGCCCGGGCCTGACCCAACCCGACGGCTATTTCGACCTGGGGATGATCAAATTTAACGATGGGGATAACGCCGGCACCTGGCGCACCATCAAGAGCTATACCGGCCCCTTCAGTCCTCCCATTGGCCCGTCCCGCGCGCCCATCATCGAGGTCTCTCTGCCGCTCCTCTATGTCCCCGGCGCCGATTCCGTCACCCTCTACCCCGGCTGCGACGGGGCGCAGGGCACCTGCACTGCTAAATTCAACAACCTGGCCAACTTCCGGGGCACCCCCAACGTGCCCCCGACGGACGCGGTGGCGTAAGAGGGAAAAGAAATGAATGAAGAAAAGGCAAGAGAAATTTTAGGAGAAATTATAGCCCCGGATAATTCCTTAATTTCTCACGGTTATCCGTATATTCAATGGTCTCCCGGGGATATCGAGATCCTGATTGATGGGCGCATTGATTGCGATGCCTTAGAAGCAATTGCCTGGTGGGTGAAAAACAAGGCAGAGGAATGATCCAGACAGAAGCCCAACAGCGCCAGGCCGTAGTGGCCGAGGCCCGCACCTGGGAGGGCACCCCCTGGCACCATCAGGGCCGGGTCAAGGGCGCGGGCGTGGACTGCCTCATGCTCATCGCCGGGGTTTTCGAGGCCGCGGGCCTGGTGCCCCATTTGGCAATCGTGCCGGATCCGGAGCAGTTGACCGCGGCGCCGCAGGCTTCCGGGCCTATCTTTGTCCCTAATTATCCCCCGGACTGGCACCTGCACCGCTCGGAAGAGCTGGCCCAGGGGATTGTGGAGCGATTCGCCCGGGAGATCCCCGGGCCGCCGCTCCCCGGGGACGTGGGCCTCTGCCAGTACGGCCGGGTCTTGTCCCACGGTTTTATTGTCCTGGACTGGCCCCTGATCCTGCATGCCGTGACCGGCGGCACGGTGCAGCGGGCCGACGGCCGCCAAATTGTGATCCGGGGCAAACGGCCGTTGCGCACCGTTTTTTACAGCTACTGGGGGAGGGAGTAGATGTCCTTCCTGTTCCAAAACAGCCGCAAGACCGCCAATCCCCCGGCCAATCCGGCGTATGCAGCCCTGCGCATCAACTCCAGCGTCATGGGCCAGCCCGTCACCGTGGCCTTCGGCGTGCCCCGCCTGGCGGGGAACCTCATCGACCGCCTGAAATTTAAGGCCATCCCCCACACCTCCACCCAAACCACGGGCGGCAAAGGCGGCACACCCCCGGCCAGCTCCCAGACCACCTATACTTACGAGTGCGATTTCCTCCTGGCCTTCGGCGAGGGCGGCGCCGCGGGCTGGCGCTCCATCCGCCGCATGTGGGCCGGCAAGGGCCGGATCAATCCCGGCGGCTTCAACTGGTTTCTGGGGACCACTCCCCAAAGCCCCTGGGGTTACCTCAGCAGCAATTATCCCGCCCGGGCCCTGCATTACCCCGGCCTGGTCTATTGCGCCGCCTCCGGTTACAACCTGGGGGACTCCGACGCCCTCCCGGCCTTCGGCATCGAGGCGGTGACCCTGCTGCCCTGGACCGGCTCCTACAAGACGGTGACCAACGCCGCCATCACCCTGCCCCAGCAGACCCCGGCCCAGGAAAACTACACCATCAGCGACCCTTACACCTATGCGGTGCTCCAGGCCTCCTCTTTTGCCTACGACTACGGGGTGGTGTTCGGCGACACCGGGGTGCCCCTGACCCGGGTGGACGGCAACCCCAGCACCTATCCGGCCCAGGAAGCCTACCTGATCGCCATGCCCGGCAGCTACCCGGTGGCCCACGCTGCCACCTTCGCGGGCAATGTCGGCGTTTACTACCAGGGCACCGGCAGCAACAACCCCGCTCAAGAGAGCTATATCGTCGCCTCTCCGGGCGCCTATACCGTGCTCCAGGCCGCCAACTACAACGGCAACATCGGCGCCTACTACCAGGATACCGGCACCACCGACCCCACCCAGGAAAGCTACACCATCGCCGCGCCCGGCACCTACAGCACCCTCCACGCCGCCAATTTCGTGGCGGATAACGGCGTCTTCTACGCCGACACCGGGGTGCCCCTGACCCGGGTGGACGGCGTCCCGGCCGTGGGCCAGTATGCCCTGGCCGCGGGGGTTTACACCTTCAACACCGCCGCCAGCGGCGGCGGCCTGGGGGGCGGCGGCGGCAGCGATCTGGGCCGGGGCGTGATCGTCAAATACACCTACACCGCGGCCATCTCCGGCCAGGCCCTGACCCTGGTGAGCGGCTCCCCGGCGGCGG
>JAKAGH010000307.1 GCA_021817645.1 Deltaproteobacteria bacterium | reverse complement strand
CACGGTCCGGTAGAAGGATTTATGAGCAATCAGCAAAGCCTCGTTATCAAAACCCACATAAATCTTTGCAAGGGGTGGGCCAACGAGATCTCAAGATCAACCGCTTGGCGCCGCTTCTCCTATTCGGGCCAAGGCCATTTTGCAACAGCCTGTCAGGGGGCCAACATCCAGGCGGCATCACAGTGTCGATTAAGGGTCTGGTCTCGCCCAGTCCTGGGGTTGCCTGGCCCGCTTTGACATTAAACCTGTAGATGCTTATAGAATATTTATAGTCGAAATGCGGAGGAAGCGTCAGAAGCAGGGTTTTGAAAGCAGTAAGGAGAAGAAAACCGGAGTTTAAGATAACCCCACGACTAGCTTATAGCCGCACCAAGGATACGGAAATGGAACAATGCCCGGTAAAACTTTATGCCTTGAGTACCTGTATTCATTGTAAAAATGCCAAAGAATTTCTGGATCAATGCGGCATTGACAACGATTGCGTGGATGTTGACAAATTGGCTGGGGAAAAAAGAAAAGAACTTTTGGACGAGATTAGGCGGATCAACCCGGAGTGCGCTTTCCCCACCATTGTCATCGGCGATAAGGTCATTGTGGGCTTTAAAAAAGAGGAAATTAAAGAGGTCCTGGGCATCAAATGAATGTTGACCAACTTTACGAAATCTTGAAAAAATCCCAGGAGGCCCGGGGTTACTATTTCAATAAAGACCGGAAGAAAGTTTTTGAGCTCTTGGAGGGATTGCTGATCAATAAAGAGCGCTACGGTTATATGTGCTGCCCTTGCCGGCTGGCGGCCGAGGACCGGGATTGGGATCAAGACATCATCTGCCCGTGTGCCTACCGGGAGCCGGACGTGGCCGACTACGGCAGTTGTTACTGCAACCTGTATGTGTCCCGGGCCTGGAACGAAGAGAAGATGCCCCACTCCCATGTGCCGGAGCGGCGCCCCCTAGAGAAGAGATTCAAGCTGTAAGATCTCCTGCCCGCCTTTTTAGCGTTTCGCAGCTTCTCATCGGTCCAGGGGGTGAAAAGGGGCGCAGCAGAGCTGCGCCTGGGTTAGATTTCCAGGGCGCCAAGATCACCCCTGCGGCTATTTTCCTCCCAGGAGAAATGACTTTTTGATGGCGTTAGAGTCAAGAAAAATGGGGCCGGTGAGCCCTTCCAGGTCGATACCTGTGACCAGGCGGGGCACACCCGCCACTGGCAGGAAACCCTCCAGACCTGAGGATAGCTTGTTTGAAATTTCCTCCGCCTTTCTCTGGATTGCCCCCAACTTGGCGCAGATGGCCAGGTAAGCCGCTTTCGTTTCTTCCAACTCGGCCATGCCGCTCTTCCACTCGCGCCGGAGTTCCTTGTTGATGATATCCGCGGCCTCCTTCAAAACGTCCTGGGACGCCTGGTAGATCAGGCTGTTCCTGTCATTTCCAGAGATGGCGCGGTCCCAGGTGTCCCGTTCCTTGTTCCTGACGTCAATTTGATTTTGCAAGGCGTCGAGGTACTCGTGCAATTCGTCCGGGTCCTGGCCTGACTGCACCTGTTCATCGAAGACGGCAATTTTGTCAGCCAGGATTTTTTTTAGGTAGTTAATCTCCACGCCCAGAGTATCTCTCCGGGCCTGGGCCTCGGCTATCAAGGATTCAAAGGTGGGGAATGAGTTAATTTCCATCGGTCCTTCCTTTAACGCCTTAAGAAACCAGACTTTGTCCATTATGGCGTCGGATGTGAGGGAGCGCACAGGAAACACCAGGGAGCAGAAAAGTTGCACCAGGGCCACCGCAGCCGCCTCGGACCCCATGCCCCACCCGCCCACCAGCCGGGCCTCTGGCTCGGGGGCTCAAGGAACTTCCGGTCCTGGCCGAGTTCGGCTTTCAGGGTTGCCAGCTTGTGTATCAGGCTGTCGAACTCCTCCTTTGGCCGGTTCAGAATTGGTCTTTTTCACCTGCAAAATCATGTTGCCACAAGGAGCGTCCAGGTGTCAAGGTTGGGGAAAGAAAGCACAAAGAGGAGGACGCGCAGAGCTGCGCCGGCAAACGGCGGCCCCCAGCCAGGGGTTGGAACGAGAGGAATAAAGATATATCGCCCCGATAAGCACAAAGGCAATGTCTCAAAACGGGCGCGCGGGGTGAGGGGATAGGGGCGGGCTGAGGTGGCCCGCCCCGCATGTGGGTTGACCTGCTACTTATTGCTGGGCTTGTCTTTTTTGGCTTCCTTGTCTTTGTTCTTCTTAGCCTTTTTGGCTTCCTTCTTGCCTTTGTCCTTTTTGCCCTTGTCTCCCACAGCCTTTTCCTCCGATTTTTCGGCTTTGGCAGTTCCTCACTGCCTGCTTAACCTTACCAGACTTCAGGTGCGACTGCCAGACGAAAGGCGGGTTGCACCGGTTCCCAAGCTCCCGCTTTGGCCAAAGCCCGGCAACCCCCGGGGCCACCTGACTTTTATAATTCTCGTTTCCAAGCTCCAGCTTGGGAACGCCATTATCCGGCAAACCTCTGGTTTGCCACCTCTAGATTATTACGTCTAGCTCCATGACGCCCTTGTCGCCGGCATAATCCCTGGCGCTGGAATAGACCCAATCTTCCGGCCGCTCCACCACCCCGATGCGCACAGGATTGTGATGCAGGTAATCGACCTTTTGGTGCAGCATCTCCTCGGAAACGATCTGTTGGGGATGAAACCCTTCCTGCCAGACCTGATAATCGCTCTTGGCCTTGGTGGCTTGCTTCCAATACTGCAACTGGTTCAGGACCCAGGTCTTTTGGTCTTGTTCTAATTGGGCAATAAGGCCCTTGGCGGTGTAACTTTTGAAATCCCGGATGATATCCGCCAATTTGTCACCCGCGACCACCAGGTGCAGATGGTTGTCCAGGATGACATAGGCATAGACCTTCAGGCCCTTATGTTGGCGGCAAAACTGGAGGGAATCGAGGAGAATATCGAAATAGGGCTTGCGGGTGAAGATGGAAATCCACTGGACCACCGTGCAGGTGATGAAGTAGGTGCCGTCCGGGTCTTTAATGGTGTAGCGGCTTCTCATGGGTCAGTGGTGGCGAAGCAGAGCTTCGCCGGAAACCGGCATTCCCAAGCTGGAGCTTGGGAACGAGTTTAAAGGGCGCTGGTTCTGGCCCGCTCGCCTTATCTTCCCTCCCGGTTCCAATGCTCTATCTTTCTGTTCTGGTTCCCAAGCTCTAGCTTGGGAACCCAATTTTCCGGCAAAGCTCCAGCTTTGCCTGACCCCTGCCCCAGGGCTACCCGGCGCTCGCCAAGCCGAAGCTTGGGAACGAGGGGGAATATTACCCTCTATATGAATCCCATGAATCCCAATTTTTATTAACTTCCGGCTCTCGGTAACCTGGTCCCCTATAACTATTTTTACATTCGGGACAATCATAATAAAAATTCTGGTCATTTTTCATTCTAATTAATTCTTTATTCTTATCATAGCAACGTGTACAAAAGGGGCCATCTTTATTACTTCTTAGCCAATAGGCATTGGCTCTATGTTCGATGTCATTATTGGTTTTTAGTTTTTCTTGGTATTCAGTGCATCGTTTATTCAATTTATTGATTTCATTTTGCATTTCCAAAAGTTTTTGTTGAATTTCCAATATCTGTTTATAAAGTTCAATCTTTCCAGATTCTTGCAAGACTTTTGCAACATTTTTTAGGTTATCGAACATAGCCATTTTAATCATCCTTTAGCTACACTTCGAAAAGCCGCAGCTGTGGCAAACTAAACACCCGCTCTCATGCTCAATCGCGCCGCCGCAGTCGGGGCAGGCGGCCATGGTCATGGTGGGGGCCGGGGCTTCCACC
>JAKAGH010000306.1 GCA_021817645.1 Deltaproteobacteria bacterium | reverse complement strand
GAGGCCCCCAAGCAGGAGGAGCACGGCGACCTGGCCACCAACCTGGCGATGGTCCTGGCCAAACCGGCCCGGATGGCCCCCCGGAAGATCGCGGAGATCATCCATAAAAATTTGACGGCCCCGGAGGGTATGCTCTCGAAGGTGGAGATCGCCGGACCCGGGTTCATCAACTTCTTTATCGAGGATTCCTTTTGGCATCAAGTGCTCCAGGAAATCCGCAGCCTGGGCCGGGATTACGGCAACTGCGACCTGGGCCGGGGCCAAAAGGTGCAGGTGGAGTTCGTCAGCGCCAACCCCACCGGGCCTTTGCACATCGGCCACGGCCGGGGCGCGGCCCTGGGGGACGCGTTGGCGAATCTCCTGGCCGCCGCAGGCTACGAGGTGGTGCGGGAATACTACATCAACGACGTGGGCAACCAGATCAACACCCTGGGGAAATCGCTGTATTTCCGCGTCCGGGAGCTCCAGGGGGAGAAGATCGAGTTTCCCGAAGACGGCTACCAGGGCGACTACATGAAGGACCTGGCCCGGGACTACCTGGCGGCCGGCAATCCGCCCCCCGCAGTGACGCCCACGGAAGAAGAGATCATCACCCTGGGCCGCTACGCCGGGGACACCATCCTGGCGGGCATCAAACAGGACCTGGAGGATTTCGGGGTCTCCTTTGACCGCTGGTTCAGCGAAACCAACCTCTACGACCAGGGCCTGGTGGAGCAAAGCTTTGCCTTTCTAAAGGAAAAAGGCTTTCTTTACGAGCAGGACGGGGCCTTGTGGTTCAAATCCACCGCGTTCGGAGATGACAAGGACCGGGTAGTGCGCCGCTCCACCGGGGTCACCACCTACTTCGCTTCGGATATCGCCTACCACTTTTATAAGTTCCAGCAAAAATATGACCTGGTGGTGGATATCTGGGGCGCGGACCACCACGGCTACGTGTCCCGCCTGCAAGCCGCGGTGGAGGCTCTGGGCTGTCCGGGACAACTGAAAGTCATCCTGGTGCAACTGGTCTCCCTGCTGCGGCACGGCGAGCCGGTGGCCATGACCACCCGGGGCGGGACTTTCGTCACCTTGCGGGAAGTCCTGGACGAAGTGGGTAAGGACGCGGCCCGTTTTATCTTCCTGACCCGCCGGCCCGACTCCCAGCTGGACTTCGACCTGGAGCTGGCCAAGACCCAGAGCCCGGAAAACCCGGTCTACTACGTGCAATACGCCCACGCCCGGCTGGCCTCCGTCTTCCGCCAGGCCGCGGCCCAGAATCTCCAGGTGCCGGAGCCGGGGCCGGACGTATATCCTTTAATGCAACTGCCGGAAGAGCTCGCGCTCCTCAAAATGCTGGCCAATTACCCGGAACTGGTGGCAGCCGCGGCCCGCAATTTGGAGCCGCACCGGATCACTTATTTCTTGACGGAGCTGGCCTCCCAACTGCATAGTTACTATTATAAACACCGCTTCATCTCCGAGGATGCGGACTTGAGCCGGGCCCGGCTCTGCCTGGTGCAAGCAGTGCAGTCCGTCCTGGCTCACGGCCTGCGCCTCCTGGGCGTGGCAGCCCCGGAGACGATGTAGTTTGAGTGGTGTTCTGATTTTTTGGGGGAAGGCGGAGGAACACTGTTTCCCCGGTTTCACCCACCCAGCCAACCAAGGATTCTAGGGGGAGAAATGACGGAAGGCCGGGGGAAAAAGGCCAAGAAGGCCCGCTGGCAGGTAGTCCTGGGGCTGAAGCAGGTGCTTTTCGGCGCCCTGGGCCTGGGCTGGATGATGATTATTATCTTCATCCTGGGGGTGCTGGCCGGGCGGGGTGATATTTACCGCTGGCTCAGCAGTTTCGGCCTGGTGGCTCCGGCCCCCAGGCTGGCCCAGTATTCGCCACCAGCGGAAACACCCGCGGCTACGCCACAACCCACAACCACGGCCTCGACCTCCAAGTCCTCTGTCCCTGCCGCCCCTGCGCCGGCTACCCCGCCCGCGCCCGCGCCGATTACCGGGAAGATGATCCCGCCTGCCCCCACTACACCTGCGCCTGCTCCTGCCGCTGCCAAAAAATCCAGAAAAGGAGCGGCCTTTCGAGATCAGAAGGCCAAGGAAGAGGAGCTGAACCGCCTGCGCCAGGAAGTGGCCTCCAAACTGAAGTTTCAAAACAGCTTTGATTCCACCCCCACCAAACCCTCACGGGCCGCCAAGCAGAAAGACAAGCGCCTGGCTGCGGCCGCCGCACCCAAGGCAAGCCCCAAGCTGGTGCGGGTAGGCCAATACCGGGATGCGAAAACTGCCAAAGCGAAGCTGGCGGAGCTGCAAAAAAAAGGGGAAAAAGTGACCCTGAAGCAAGGCAAGGATCACAAGGGCGTCTTCTACGAGATTTTGCGGGAGAACCCGGCTAATGGCGGGGATACCGACCGGGTGGCCCAAAAGACCCCGCAGTCCAGTGCGACTAAGCCTAAGAAGCCTTAAAAAGCGTTCGTAATAAGCCGGCTATTCCCGGGTTCCCCCGGGCCATGGCCCACTCCCAGAATATGAAAAGCCCAAGCGGCAGGTAGGGCGGGCGTCCCCGCCCGCCTCAGGCGCACAGGCGAGACGCCTGTGCCACCAGGTCCTGTGCCATCTATATTTTAGCGCCTTACTTTGCGCCTTTGCGTCTTTGCGTGAGGTTTGTTTTCGGGGTAGGTGAAACGCACTCGCCCACCCCTAGTCGAGGCCGCTCCCGCCGCCCTCTTCTTCCCCGCGGTCCATGGCCTCTTCCACTATCTGGTCCACTTCCCCGGGAAAGTCCTCTCCCATCTCCTGGCCCATCTTTTTCAGCACGCGGGCCACGCTTTTGGGGTCGTTCTCATCCACGCCGGACCATTGGGAAGGGTCGGCCAGGCGCTCCAAGCGGGTCTCCTCCGACAGACGCACATGCACCCGGGAAAGGATGCGCTCCAGGGCCCGGCTGCCGCATTGGCGGCATGCCGGAGCAAACTTCTCCTGCAAATTCAGGATTAAGAAGCTGGAAACGCGGCGGCAGTCCTGGCAGAGATACTCGTAAATGGGCATGAGTCAATGAGATTTTTCTACAGGGGCGGACCTGCGTGTCCGCCCTTGGTGGCCGCACACCTGGTTGCGCCCCCACGTATGGGGCCTGCGGGGCGGGGAAGACAAGGGCCTACACCCCTCGCCTCAGTTCTGCACCCGGACCCGCATCTTTTGCAGCCGGGACACCTGATTTCTCACTTCGGAGTAACGCGGGTCTGAGGGGCTCAGACTCTTTAAAGCCTTCTGAAAATGGAACATCGCCGTGGGCAAGGCCTTCACTCTCAGGCTATGCAAGCCCAGGTAGTAATGCGCCGGTCCCAACTGCCCCTTTTCTCCATAAATGGTGCCCAGGCTGTAATAGACCTCGCTAAAGGTGGGGTTGAGTTTTTGGACTTTTTCAAACAGGGGCAGGGCCTGATCAAACTGGCGGCGCTCCTGATAAATCCGTCCCAGGTAATACAAGACCGCGGCGTCCATGGGCTGCTGCCGGGCCAAAACATCCAGGATTTTCTGGGCCTCCAGGTAGCGGTTGCGTTGGAAGTAGTAAACCGCCAGGTCCCTTTGAATCAGATAGTTATCCGGAGCCAATTTTTGGGCCTGCTGAAAAGCCGCCAGAGCTTCATTCCCCTTCTCCAGTTTAGCCAGAGCCAGGGCTTTGCCGTAGGGATAGACCGGGTTCTTCGGCTCCCGGATAGCGTCTTGGGTCATCCGCCGCAAAAGCTGATTGGGATTGCCGCAGATAGAATCCAACTTGACGGTGAAATATTGGAACGCGGGATTATCTTTTTCCGGCGGTATCTCACTCTTGTG
>JAKAGH010000305.1 GCA_021817645.1 Deltaproteobacteria bacterium | reverse complement strand
TCCCCACGCCCAACTCCGTCATGTTCTGGGATATCATCGTCCTGAACGGCTATCTGGTCCTCAACATCCTCATCGGCTGGAACGTGCTGGAGTGCGAGCGCCACTCGGTGGCGCCCCCCAAATGGATCAAGTTCCTCAGCTACGTCTCCATCCCCTGGGCCGTGTCCATTCACACGGTGACCGCGTTCCTGTACGCCGGCCTTCCGGGCCGGGGCTACTGGCTCACCGCCATCATGGCCCCCAGGTTTCTCTCCTCGGCCTTTGCCGCGGGGCCGTCGCTCTTGGTGCTGCTGTGCCTGCTCGTCCGCAAGTACACCAAGTTTGACCCGGGCCGGGAGCAGATTCAGAGCCTGGCCAAAGTGGTCACTTACGCCGTCCTGATCAACGTCTTCTTCTTCTTCTGCGAAGTCTTCACGGTGTTCTACAGCCAGATTCCGGACCACATGCTGCACTTCCAGTATCTCTTTGCGGGCATAGGCGATAAAGCCAGGCTGGTGCCCTTTATGTGGTTCTCCATCGTCGGCATGACCATTACTGCCATCCTCCTGACCAACCCCAAGCTGCGCCAGAATGAAAACACCCTGGCGGCCCTGTGCGGCATGGTGATCATCACCACCTGGATCGACAAGGGCCTGGGATTGATGACCGGCGGCTTTGTACCCAATCCCATGGAAAAGATTACGGAATACGCGCCGACCATTCCCGAGGCCGCTATCACCCTGGGGGTGTGGGCCCTGGGATTTCTGATTCTCACCCTCCTTTACAAGGTGGCCGTATCCATCAAAGAGGAACTCAAGGCCTGAGAATCGCGTCAGTTCCGGGGCTCTTTTTCCAGGTCCCTGGTTTATGATATATTCGAGTTGTAAAATTAAAGGGAGGTAAGCTTAATGGCCTGGCGGGTAGAAGTCGACCATGACAAGTGCACCGGGGATGAAGAATGCGTCAATGTTTGTCCTGTGGGCGTTTTCGAAATGCAGGAAGGCAAAGCGGTCCCCGTCAATGAGGATGAGTGCCTGGGCTGCGAGAGCTGCATAGAGGTTTGCCCCTCTTCTGCAATCACGGTTACCGAAACCTAAGCACTTATTACCCTTGGACGAAAACGCCGGTCTGAGCCCAGGCCGGCGTTTTTTTATAGGGGCGGACCCGTGTGTCCGCCCTTCGTTGGGTGCACACATGGGTGCGCCCTACAAACGATGCCTTATCTCTTCAACGGATTGACCAGGTGGATGGGCACCGGGGAGTTGGCGATGACTTTTTTGGCTACGCTCCCGAATTCAGCGCTGACCCGGTCCATATCCTCCGCGCCCCGGCCGTGGGTGGTGATAACCACCAGATCCGCTTTTTCCTTTTTGATGGCCTTGATGATTTCCGTGGCCGCATCCCCCTGGACCAGCCGCACTTCCAGGGCCGGACAGGCTTTCAGTTCCTGCTGGCAGACGCTCTCCAACTTTTTCTTGGCGTGCTCTATTTCAAATTTCTGGAAATGTTGCAATTGTTCCTTGCTGGGCTCCCCGTAAGCCCCGAAATGGCTCATTAAATCCACGCCCACATAAAGCAGGACGACCTTGGCTTTATACTTCTCCGCCAGTGATTCCACGTTCTTCGCAGCTTTGACCGAGTTTTTGGACAGATCCGTGGGCCACAGGATAGTGCGCACTTCCATGGGTAGATTCCTCCTCGCAGAATGTGCCCATTAATATAAGCATGCCCCTGGGGGGAGGGAAGGGTTTGCGGATTTTCCTTTCTTTTTTTCCCACTGGAGGATAGACACAAAGGAGATCATTAATGGTCTTTTATGACTGGAGCGCCTCACTATTTCCCTGCCAATGCCTTCGGAGACCAGATGCGGCTCATTAATCTCAGTATTGGTGGCAGCTGATGCCTGCTCCGGTACAGATCGAACTTACCTTGCCCGCGGCCGCAGCCGTGCTGCCATTGCTGCAAGACCATGTGCGGGCTCTGGCGGTCCTGGCCGGCCTCCCCGCCGACCAGGCGGAAGCCCTGGCCGCGGCGGTTCAAGAGGCCTGCAGAAACGCCGTTGACCTTGCCTTGGATGATGATGAAACCGCCACCTTGAAGCTGGTGGGAGAGTTGACCCCTGCGGCCTTGACTCTGTCCATTTTCGACCGGGGCCTCCCCTTCTGCGAACTCCCAAAGCCGGACACGCCACCCCCTGACCCCGATGTTTCCTCCCCCACCTGCTTTCCGGGCCGGGGCCTGGCCTCCATCCATCAATGCGCCGATGAGGTGCGGTGGGTCAACCATGGGGTGGAAGGCAACGAACTGCGCCTCACGAAATACCTTGCCGGGGTCTGTCTCCTGGAATCTCACCCGGAGAAGACAGAAGGCTCCCGCGCCGAGGCGCATCAAGAGACCATCGGGAATTATGCCATCCGGCTGTTAGTGCCGGAAGACGCCATACGTATCGCCCAGTTGATGTACCGGGTCTATGGTTATACCTATTCCAATGAGGATTTCTATTACCCCGACCGTTTGGCCCACGACCTGGAGACCGGGAGGCACGTGGGTGTGGTGGCCGTGGCGGACAACCGCGAGATTGTGGGGCATGTGGGGGTGGAGCGCCCTGACTTGGGGCCCCTGGCCGAACTGGGCCAACTGGCGGTGGCCCCGGGCCACCGGGGCCAGGGGTTGCGCCAACGCATGGGGGACCGGCTCCAGGAAGAGATCCGCCGCCTGGGGCTGATCGGCCTGTTTGCCGAAGCGGTCACCATCCACACCGTCAGCCAGCACGGCAGCGACAGCCGGGGTCTGCGCCCCACCGGCATCAAACTCCTGGACTGGCAGGCCCATTTCAAAAGGCTCCAGTATCTTTACCAGGGGGATACCGGCACGGAACAGGTCCCCCAGCGGGAGAGCATGGTTTTTTATTTCCAATATCTATCACCGCCGGGCCCCAAGGCGGTCTGCGCGCCCTCCCGGCACCGGCAGATGCTGGCCAAAATTTATGACAACCTGGGGCTCGAGCTGCATTTCCTGGAGCCCAGCGGCGCCATCGGTCCGGGGAAATTGGCGGTCCATTATGACCACACCACCGGCGCAGGCACCATCCAGGTCAACCGCATCGGCATCGACACCCTGCCGGAAATCTACCAGGCCCGCCGGGATTTATGCGGCATGGCGGGGGCCAAGGTGGTGGGCCTCCTGCTGCCTCTGGCCCAGGGGGGCACGCCTTATCTCTCCGAGGCCGCGGAAGCAGACGGCTTCTTTTTCTCTGGAGTACAGCCGGAATTCGCCGGGGACGGCGACTTCCTGCGCCTCCAATACCTCAACGCGCGCCTGGACCTGGAGCGCATCCATCTTTCTGCCCCCTTCTCCCAGGAGCTGCTGGATTATGTTCTCCAAGAGAGGGAGCGGGTGGGGCAGACTCTCAAAGAAAAATCTGGCTCACGCGGCTGATTTATCCGTGCTGCCTTCCTGGAAGGTCAGGGCCGCGCTGGGACAACTCGTCACGCACAGGCTGCATTTAAGACAATCGCCCCGATGCGCCATGGGGGCCTCCTGCTTCAGGGCCGCGGGCGCCAGCTGCATGGGGCATTTCCTGGCGCAAAGCCGGCAATCTATGCACCTGTCCACGGCCATGAGCAGGGGCCGCCGGTTGCGCCCCACCCAATTGGACATGGTGCCGATGGGGCAGAGATAGCACCAGCTCCGTTGGTGAAAGACCACCCCCAAAATCACCCCCACCGCCGTAGTTATGGAAAGCAGCAGGACAAAAGCCCCGCCGATGGCCCAAGGGTCCGGCCAGAGCCTGATAATCTGGAAGGTCACCAGCCCCAGCAGCAAGACCATGTCCAATTGGGT
>JAKAGH010000304.1 GCA_021817645.1 Deltaproteobacteria bacterium | reverse complement strand
GGGCGGGGAAGAATAAGTCCCTCATCCCCTCGCAACAGGGAAACCTTGTATGTCAATTCTGGACAAGATATTAGGACGGCCGCTGGCCACCTCAGAGAAGTCGAAAGAAAGGCTCAGTGTCTGGACCGGGGTGCCGGTGCTGGGGCTGGATGGCCTGGCCTCCACCGGGTATGGCCCTGAGGCCGCGCTGACTATTCTGGCGCCCTTGGGTCTCGTGGGACTGCAATATTTCCCGATTATCGCGATCATAGTCTTGATCGAGCTCTCGACCCTCTATCTGTCATATCGGCAGACCGCGGCCGCCTATCCCGGCGGCGGTGGCGCCTATATTGTCGCCAGCGATAATCTTGGCCGAAATCCTGGGGTGTTGTCGGCGGTTATGTTGTTGTTGGATTATTTGCTGAATGTTTGTGTCGGCATTTCCGCGGGAATCGGCGCAGTGGTCTCGGCCTTTCCGGCCCTCCACCAATACGGGCTGCCCCTCTGTCTTTTGGTTCTGATCACCCTGACTTTCATCAATCTGCGCGGCATTCGCGAATCGGGCCAGGCCTTCGTCACCCCGGTGATTGTTTTCATTGCCTGCATGGGAGGCGTCATTGTCCTCGGTCTGATCAACGTCTGGCAGAGCGGCGGCCAGCCGCACCCCGTTATTCCACCGCCGCCAATCCCCCCGGTGACTGGAACCATAAGCACCTGGTTACTCTTGGCCGCGTTCGCCAACGGCTGCACCGCACTGACCGGCATCGAAGCCGTCAGCAACGCCGTGCCCCTCTTTCGCAAGCCCACCGTTCCCAATGCCCAGCGGACCTTGACGATTATCATCTTGATCCTCGGTCTGTTTCTGTTGGGCATCAGCCAACTCTGTCCCGCTTACCACATCGGGGCCATGGACGAAACCAAACCGGGTTATCAAACCATCCTGTCGCAATTGGTGGCGGCTGTGGCCGGACGGGGCGTGTTTTACTACATCTCCCTGGCGAGCATCTTCATTGTTCTCACTTATTCGGCCCAAACCAGCTTTACCGCCTTTCCCCGAGTCTGCCGGTTCCTGGCGGAAGACGGTTTTCTGCCCCCCTATTTCGCCAACCGGGGCCGGCGCCTCGTTTTTTCCCACGGCATCGTCTTCCTGACCGTCGTCTCCGCCCTATTGCTCATCGCCTTCGGCGGGGTGACCCAGGCCTTGATCCCCTTGTTTGCCGTGGGTGCGTTTGGGGCGTTTCTTTTTTCACAGACGGGCATGGTGGTACATTGGCTGCGCCAAAAAGGTCAGGGCTACCGGATTAAACTAGCGTTCAACGCCCTGGGCGCGGTGACCACCGCGGTCGCCCTGGCGGTCATCATCATGGCCAAATTCCTCGAGGGCGCCTGGATGACGGTCATCTTCATCCCGGCCCTTACCCTTTTGCTGATGGTCATCCACCGGCACTACCGGAGGGCCGCCCGGGTGGTGGAGCAACCCCTGGAATTACAGGCCGCGAAATTGCAGCATCCCCTGGTGCTCATCCCGATTCAAGGTTGGGACCGGGTGGCCGAGCGGGCGGTGCGCTTCGGCATGCTCCTGTCGGATGAGGTTACGGCGATTCATGTGAGCACGGAGAAAGATGATCCGCATCTGCGGGAACTCTGGGCTGAGAAGGTGGAAAAGCCGGCTCAAGCCGCGCATTTTGCCGTTCCTCAGCTCGAGATCATCAGTTCTCCCTATCGGCGGATCGAAGAGCCGATTTTAGATTTTGTCAAAGCCATGAGAAAGGGAGACCCGGACCGGCTCATCGCGGTAATCATTCCCGAACTGGTGGAGCCCCATTGGTTTGAATATGTGCTGCACAATCTGCACGCGGCCAGGCTTAGGGCCTCCATCTTTATGCTCCGGGACCGGAGAACCGTGGTGATCAGCACCCCCTGGTATCTGCGCTAAAAATCCGCCGCCTCATTATTTCTCCAGCTCCACCTTCAGGGATAGGAATGCCATCAAATCTTTTAAGGTCAAGATTCCCACCAAGCGGTCGCCCTCCACTACCAAAAGCCGGCTATTTCCGGTTTGATGCATCAAGGCCAGCGCCGAAACGGCATCGGCCCCGGGAGAGATGGTATTTTCGTGGGAACCGCTACTGGCTATCTCGCCGATGGTTACCTGGCCCCATTGCTCCCGGGGCACCTCCTTCACCTGACGGGTGGTGATAAAGCCCACGAGTCTGTCATTATCCAGCACCGGAAACATCTTAAAATGATATTTATAGATGTAGTCCTCCACCAGTTGCTCCACGGTAATGGAGCTGGGTGCGGATATGGGGTTGAGGTTCATGAAGCGCCGCACCGGTTCGCCCTCCAGGGCATTGCGCACCAGCAGCTGTTGGTACGACATCTGGGCCGCGCCCCGGATAAACATCCCGATCAAAAACCACCACAGACCGGCAATGAAATCGCCGCCGATAAACTGGATAATTCCCATGGCAATGAGAACGATACCGAAGCCGGAACCGATAATGGAAGAAACCCGGGTAGCCCGGCGGAGATCATTCCAGACCCCCCACAGAATCGACCTGAGGACGCGGCCGCCATCCAGGGGGAAGGCCGGCAGCAGATTGAAGACGGCCAGAAGCACGTTGATGTAGGATAAGTAACGGATGACGCCGTAAACCGGCAGGGGCCAGCCGGCAGACATGGCCTGGACATAGATCAGGTAAAACACTCCGGCCAGACCAAAGCTCGATATGGGACCGGCAATGGCCATCCAAAATTCGACTTTGGCGCTGGGCGGTTCCTCTCCCATCTCGGCTACGCCGCCAAAGATAAAGAGGGTGATGCCTTTCATGGCCAGGCCCAGACGGCGGGCCACCAGGGAATGGCAGAACTCATGGAAAATGACGGAGAGAAACAGGCCCAGAGCCCCGACTATGCCCATCAGCCAATAGGTTTTGGGTGGGAGGCCGTGGTAGAGGTAGGGGAACAACCCCGCGGCCAGGGACCAGGAGACCAGGACGGCGATGATCAGCCAACTCAGATCGATGCTCACTTCAAAACCGAATAGATTAAACAATTTGATACTGCGGCCAAACATATTCCACCTCCAGCCTCAAGATGTTGATGCCGTTGCCACTGTCACGTGAATGAAGTTTAACCCCGGTCAGAGCCATCCCGTTTGGCCGGCCCCAATGGTCTATTTGCAAATTAGGAATTGATTGGCTCTCCCGCAATAGATTTTTAGAAACTCATGCACTCGCCGCTATTCCTTTAACCCTGGTATGCCAGTCAAATCTTTGACCCGCTGAATGCCCACAAACTATTCGGGGTGTTCCAGCGCCTGCACAGCGGCGCGGAATATGAAGGCCCCGGTGTCGGGCTGGCCATCATCCAGCGCATCATTTAGCGTCATGGGGGCCGGGTCTGAGCGGTGGGGCAAGTGAACGCCGGGGACACCTTCTATTTTGCTTTGCCCAATAAAGAAGACTGATCCGAAACGGACTGAGCTATCAGCCATTTCAAAACCTATTTTCAATTTCATCTCGAACCACTCAAAGAACTATAGTTTGGAAATCATCCTCCCCCCTTTTCTAAAGGGGGGTAGGGGGGATTAAGTAAGCGCCCGATAATCCCCCTAAATCCCCCTTTAGGAAAAGGGGACTTTAAGAACTCCGTTTCCAACATTTTACTGGTTGTGAACGAACTTTCGACCTGAGACAGGTTTTGAAATAGGTTTTAGTGTGACGTCCCAGAAATAAGTAACAAAATATCACCTTTGAATATGCCCAATATTATTTCCTCTCCCCTCGGGGGAGAGGGTTAGGGTGAGGGGGGCGGCTTTGGCTAAGTGGCTGTAATCAGT
>JAKAGH010000303.1 GCA_021817645.1 Deltaproteobacteria bacterium | reverse complement strand
CCGATCTCAGGGCGCGGTGAGCGAGGAAGCCCTGAACAAGGTGGAGATGGCGGTGCGCGCCTATGACCCATGACTGAGCTGCGCCACTCACCGCCTGGATGGCGGCCGCACCGTAGAGATCGAAATTTTTGACGCCAAGGGGACCTTAATCACCAAGGCTCAATAAGAACGGTATTAGCTAAAGAATAACGTCGCAAATTAGGGCGGCCGGGAAGCGATTCCCGGCCGCCCTGTTATGTTTGGAACATAGTTATCATCCTGTTGCAGACAAGAAATACAATCTTGACCGGCAAATAAGTGGGGAACGCGGTTCTTAAGTCCCCCTTTGCAAAAAGGGGATTTAGGGGATCTCGGCGCTTATCAAATCCCCCCTCTCCCCCCTTTTTCAAAGGGGGGGATAAAAACATCATCTATTCGGGCTCAAAAGTCTCTCCCTCCCCCTTCGAGGGGGGAGGGTCGGGGTGGGGGTGGCGTCTTTGGTGGCGATTACAACTAATTGTTAAGTCGCCTCTCCTCCGCGGGAAACGGGGAGTTATCATGACAGATTGGGACCTGGCCTCTTTGCCAGATGGTTATTGACGCAGCCAGTGCCACAGGGTATATTTGTCCAAGAATCTGAATTAAATACTATTTTTCATTTTTCTGCCGACTCCCATGAAAATTACCCTGGCCCAACTCAATCCCATTGTCGGGGATGTTTCCGGGAACCTGAGAAAAGTCGTGGACACCCTGGAGCAGTACGCCGGGGACACGGACCTCATCATCTTTTCCGAGCTGTTCCTGGTGGGCTATCCTCCCCGGGACCTGCTGGAAAAGCCGGCGTTGATCGAACGCACCCAGGCCGCGGTCCAGGAGTTGCTGGCGGTCTCCCGGAATTATCCCCGGACCGGCGTGCTCCTGGGCGCGCCCATGCCCACCGGCCTGGATACGGGCAAAGGGCTGAACAATTGTGCGCTCCTGATCTGCGGCGGGGAGATTTTGTTCCGCCAGAACAAATCTCTGCTCCCGGCCTACGACGTCTTTGACGAAACCCGGCATTTTGCTCCGGCCACTCAGGTAGAGGTATTTCCCTTCCAGGGAGAAACCCTGGGCATTTCCATCTGTGAAGACGCCTGGTATGACCCGGAACTCTGGTCCCGGTGCCTGTATGCCTTTGACCCCATCCAGGTGCTGGCCCAAAAAGGGGCCACGCTGCTCATCAACATTTCCTCCTCCCCCTTTCAAGTGGGCAAAGAGGAGGTGAGATTCCGCATCTTTCACAATCACGCCCGGAAATTCGGCCTGCCGGTCATTTATGTCAACCAGGTGGGGGGCAACGACGAGTTGATCTTTGACGGGCGCAGCAAGTTTCTGGACGCCAGGGGTGAGGCCGTGGCGGTGCTGCCCGGGTTCAAAGAAGAGGTGGTCACCGTGGACGCGGCCGCGGCGGGAAAACCCGGCCTGTATGCACCCGTGGAGGAAATCGCCACCGTCCACTCCGCTCTGGTCCTGGGACTACGGGATTATTTAAGGAAGTGCGGCTTCACCCGGGCCGTGGTGGGCCTCTCCGGCGGGGTGGACTCCGCGGTCACCTGCTGCCTGGCTGGGCAAGCCCTGGGCCCGGAAAACGTCCTGGGGGTGCTGATGCCCTCGCCTTACTCTTCCCGGGGCAGCCTGCGGGATTCCCGCAAGCTGGCCAAAAACCTGGGGGTCCCGATCAAGGAGATTCCCATCACCCCCATCTACCACGCCTACCTGCGCTCCTTAAAGAAGCATTTGGCGGTGGACCAGATCGGCGTGGCCCTGGAGAACGTCCAGGCCCGCATCAGGGGGAATATCCTCATGACCCTGTCCAACCAGTACGGTTACCTGGTGCTCTCCACCGGCAACAAAAGCGAAATGGCGGTGGGCTACTGCACCTTGTACGGGGACATGAGCGGGGGCTTAAGCGTCCTGGCGGACGTGCCCAAGACCATGGTCTATCAACTGGCCAGTTTTTTAAACCGGGAGCGGACCCTGATACCCCAGGAAATCATCACCAAGCCCCCCTCCGCGGAGCTGCGCCCCGACCAGAAGGACCAGGACACCCTGCCGCCGTATGAGATCCTGGATCAAATCATGAATTACTATCTCACCGAGGGCTATGCCTATAAAGATATTGTCCGGTTGGGGTTTGATCCGGAGGTGGTCCGGTGGATCATCAAGACCATTGACCGGAATGAATACAAGCGGCGGCAGGCCGCACCGGGCCTGAAAATCACCTCCAAGGCCTTCGGCATGGGCAGGCGTATCCCCATTGCGGCCAGGCATGAGTTTTAGGAATTAACCACAGAGACACAGAGGACACGGAGATTCACAGAGAAAAAATTAATGCCTTGGCGCCAAAGCGCCAAGGCATTATTAATTTAACTCTGTGATTCTCTGTGCTCTTTGTGCCTCTGTGGTTAATCTCTTCCCTACATCGCCTTGGGCATGGGGCCTTCAGGCACAGCCAGGGGTGCGGATTCCTCTTTTTGCGGCGGCTGGGCCGGGGCCGCGGGCGGCTGCGGCTGTGCTGCTTCCGGCGCTTGCGGCTGTGCTGCCGCGGGCGGCTGCGGCGGCGTCACGGCTGACGGCGCGGCCGGTGGCTCCGGGGCCGGAGCCTGAACACCGGCGGGCGGTGTCGGCGGTGTCGGCGCGGCCGGCGGCACTACCGGTTTGCCGTCCGGAGTCAACAGCACATCCCCAGGCGGCATCTGGCCAGGGGCTGCGGCCGCCGGAGGCTGCAAGCCGGCAGGAGGCTGGCCACCCGCCCGGGACACGGTTTTGTAATAAGCTGGAGGTATTTGCGAGACAAAAGCCGGCGGCGGCTCTAACCGGGACCAGGGGCCTTTGATCTTATTGCTGCGGTACCAGACGCCTTCCCAAAAGAAATAATAGCGGCCCCGGTGGCGAAAGACATCCGTGGGCAGATTGGGCGCGAAAAAAACCTGGGGTACCTCGGGCATCGGGGTCCACTGCGCGGTTACATGGGGCGGCACGGGAATGATGCGCAGGCGCTCCGCCCCGGCAGGACCGCCGGCAAAGACCACGGATAAGACCGCAGCCAGCAGCAGCTTGCATATTTGCAGCTTAGGTTTAGCTCGTGGCATCTTCCTCTCCTCTTTTCCGTCACCAGGGCCGCGGGGCTTTGAACGCGGACCGGTGGAGTCGATACATCCCCCGGGGCAAATAGCGGACTCGATGCCAGTGGCCATACAGGGAATTACCCCTATACCAGCGCCCGCCATAGTAATAATAATACCGGTTGCCGTACCAGAAAAGGTCCCCGGGGATATTAGGGGCATAGGCGATGCGGGGATTGCCCGGGGCCGGGGTCCAATGGGGCGAGACCCCGGGTGGCAACGGCGGCGGAGGTTGGGCCGAGGCTGACCCCGCACTTAAAACAACGGCCAGGATCAGCAAGACCGCGGCTAATTTCCAGTTGCGTTTCATAAAATCATTCCTTACTTAATCCGGGATACTGTGACGCCGCCCGATGGACAGGTCGTGGAGGGGCAGCAGGATATCCGCCATTTCCCGCACCCGGCGGGCGCTCTCGTAGGCGTCGATGGCGTTGATATGCACCCCTGAGGCCACCACCGGACCGTTGGCGGGAAAGTTCTGCTCATTGCAGCAGAAACCGGTGATCACCGCCTTGCCCTGACTGGTATTCACCGCCACGGATTGGCCGCCCACGGTGTGACCGGGGGTGAGCAGCACCTGGATGCCTTCCACGATCTCCTGATCCCCGTCCACTTGCACCACTTCCACGTCATCCAGGAGGTCCGGGAAATAGCGGTGGTCCAGGGGATGCGGGTCCAGAAAAAA